>NZ_JAKWFH010000019.1:0-121777 GCF_029522185.1 Burkholderia sp. IO2
ATGTCACCAGAGCTGTTCGGTGCATCGTCGGCTCCATGATCTGACGGGGAACCGGCAAGCTTACCGAGGTCCAAATGCGACATTTCTAAATGGCTAGAACACGACATTTCTAAAAAGCTACTACAACCAAATATTGTGATAATTCACGTTATGTAAAATTGAGTCGCTAGCGAAAACCGGTAGTTCACCGCCCGCAACGCCTATGAATGCCGCCGCCTGCCGTCACGGCGCGCAAGCCGATTTGCTCACGCTCACCGATGGCCTGTCTATCGCTCGAAGCGCCCAAACACTCCGCTGCTGCATTCGCACCGTGCGGAACTACGTCGCCGGCCGCTCGCCGATTCCGCGGCATTGCCCCGAAGTCCTGCGCCTGCTGGTGCTCGAAGCGCACAGCACAGCCCATGAATCGGCGGCAGCCTGCACGCGCGTCAACCCGCCGTCGCCGCTACGCGCGAACATCCGCGCTGGACGTTCCGCTCGATGAAATGCTGCCATGAGTCGGTGTTCATGCACACGTTCGCGACCGCGCTCGCCAAGTGGCGCGCTCGCGCTGGATCTACCGCGCGCATGGCATTCTGAGCCGCCCTGGACCGGCATCGATCCACCCGCAGATACCGCCGAAATATTTGAGCTGCCGACGCAGGAAGTTCGGGCGTTGTAACGCGTGTGATATCTTCCGACCAAACGCTTTCAATTATTACGGGGTTATTTCGCATGACACGGGGTCTGTCATACGTCTGCATTTCACTCGCGCGCGCACACGATCGCCGCGCAGGAATGGTCGAGGAATTCGCGAAACAAAATATCAATGCGCGCTTCTTCGACGCCTTCGAACTCAAAGGCTGCGGCCACGGTATCCCCGGGTACGACACCGGCGCCCGCCTTCGCCGTTACGGCTGGCTGCTGTCACCGGGCGAACTCGGTTGCTATCTCAGTCATCGCGCTGTCTGGCGACAACTTGTGGAGTCGGGGAGCAACGCGTGCTGCATCATGGAGGACGACGTGGCGTTACTGGATGGCTTCAAATCCGCGACCGAAGAACTGTACGCCACGCGCGAGCACTGGGACATGGTGCGATTGATGTGGCTCAACAGACGCGAGCAAACCGAATACGCACACCTGTCGAGCGGTACAAAGCTGATGTGGATGGAAAGCCCGGTCGGTTTGCAGTGCTACATGATCACGCGCGAAGCAGCCGAAGCCATGCTCGATTACACGTCCAGGATTTTGCACGCCATCGATATCGCGTTCGATCGCAATTGGGAACACGAGCAGCGGATGTTTGTCACTGAACCGCAATTCGTCCAGGACACCGGCGCACCGACCACGATCCTCGATCGCTCAGACGCCCGCACGCTCGTACAACGGCTGAAAGCCAAATATCACCGGAAGGTCGATCGTATAGCGGCACGCGCGTACGCCAAGAAGCACCGTCCGTCGAGTCCGATAACGCTTGACGAGCGAAAAACGATTGACGCGTGAGACCTGCGATTGAAAGCGACGGCACCCGGCGCGTCGGGCGCCGTCGCCAGTCCGGGCGATCATCGAGCCGGCCCCGCCCACGCTGGACCGGTATCGAGGCGCCGACCGTCGCCCATGAACGGCGACCAACTGGCATCGAGACATCCGCAAAGCGGGCGCGCCGCACGCATCACGGCGCGCCCACACTCAACCGACCGTCAGACGGCCATCACCGTCACCGACTTCGTGACGAGATACGGCTCCAGCGCTTCCGGCCCGCCTTCCGACCCGTAGCCGGAATCCTTCACGCCGCCGAACGGCATTTCCGGCCACGGCGTCGCCGGCTGGTTGATCCACAGCATCCCGACTTCGAGGCGCTGCGTCAGCAGATGCACGTTCGCGAACGAACGCGTGAACGCGTAGCCGGCCAGGCCGAACGGCAGACGGTTCGCCTCGGCGATCGCCTCCTCCAGCTTGTCGAAACCGCGAATCGCCGCAACGGGGCCGAACGGCTCGTTGTTGAACACGTCCGCTTCGAGCGGCACGTTCGCGATCACGGTCGGTGCGAAGAAGTTGCCTTCCGCGCCGATCCGCTCGCCGCCGGTTTCGATGCTCGCGCCGACCTTGCGCGCGTTGTCGACGACCGACGCCATCGCGGTCAGGCGCCGCGGGTTCGCCAGCGCGCCGAGCGTCGTGCCTTCCTCGAGGCCGTTGCCGACCTTCAGACCTTCGGCGTGCTTGACCAGCGCGCGCGTGAATTCGTCGCGGATGCTGTTGTGCACGAGGAAGCGCGTCGGCGAAATGCACACCTGCCCGGCGTTACGGAACTTCGCCCCGCCGGCGGCCTTCACCGCGAGCGCGACGTCCGCGTCCTCGGCGACGATCACCGGCGCATGGCCGCCCAGTTCCATCGTCGCGCGCTTCATGTGCTGGCCCGCGAGCGCGGCCAGTTGCTTGCCGACCGGCGTCGAACCCGTGAACGTGACCTTGCGGATCACCGGGTGCGGAATCAGGTACGACGAGATTTCAGCCGGATCGCCGTACACGAGGCCGATCACGCCCGCCGGCACGCCCGCATCGACGAACGCGCGCAGCAGCGCGGCCGGCGATGCCGGGGTTTCTTCCGGCGCCTTCACGAGGAACGAACAGCCGGTCGCGAGCGCGGCGCTCAGCTTGCGCACGACCTGGTTGACCGGGAAATTCCACGGCGTGAACGCCGCGACCGGGCCGACCGGCTCCTTCACGACCGTCTGCTGCGCGCCGAGGTTGCGCGGCGGCACGATCCGGCCGTACACGCGGCGGCCTTCGTCCGCGAACCATTCGATGATGTCGGCCGCCGACAGCACTTCGACGCGTGCTTCGGTGAGCGGCTTGCCCTGCTCCTGCGTCATCAGCTGTGCAATCGTGTCCGCGCGTTCGCGCACCAGCGCGGCCGCCTTGCGCATCGTCGCCGCGCGCTCGTGCGCGGGCACCTTGCGCCATGCCTCGAAGCCGCGCTGCGCGGCGGCGAGCGCGCGGTCGAGATCGGCGATGCCCGCGTGGGCCACCTTGCCGATCGGCTTGCCGGTCGCCGGGTTCACGACGTCGATCGTCTTGCCGCTCGCGGCGTCGACCCACTCGCCGTCGATCAGCAGTTGCGTATCCGTATAAGTCACGTTAGCCATCCAGACACCCCTACATTGCGTCGATAAAACGCGCGCTGCCGCGAACGGCCACGCGCCGGTTGACAGAAAAAGCCGAGCCGCCGGGGCAGGCACGCACCCGGCGGCATCGACGGCAGGCACGCCGGCCTGCCCTCGTTTCGCGGCGCGCCGCGCTCAGTGCGCGGCCGCCGTCGCCTTGCGGAGTTTCGCGACGTCCGCCGCCTGCACGGCCGGCGCGCCGTTGTTCCAGCCGGCGCGCATGAACGTCAGCACGTCGGCGACCTGCTGGTCGTTCAACTGGTTCGAGAACGCCGGCATCGGATACGCGGACGGCACGCCACCGATCACGAGCGTGTCGCTGCCGTTCAGCGTCACGTTGATCAGCGACGATGCATCGGCCTCGAGCACGTTCGGATTGCCGGCGAGCGGCGCGAGCAACGGTGCATAGCCGCGCCCGTCCGCCCCGTGGCAATGCAGGCAGTAAGCGTTATACACCTTCGCGCCCGGATCGGCTGCCGGCCGGCCCAGCGCGACCTGCGTCGCCTTCGGATCATAGCGGTACGGCGGCGCGCCCGTGCCGCCTGCCGCCGGCAGCGATTTCAGGTAGCGCGAGATCGCCGCCAGATCGTCGTCGGTCAGTTCCTGCGTGCTGTGGTTGATCACGCTCACCATCGAGCCGAACGCGGTCGCGTGCTGGTTCGCGCCGGTCTTCAGGAACTGCGCGACGTCGGCCTCGTTCCAGCGGCCGAGCCCGGTGTTGTGCTCGCCGGTCAGGTTCGACGCGAACCAGTTGTCGATCGACGCGCCCGACAGGAACGCCGCGCCGCTTTCGTCGAGCGCCTTCTCCTGGAAGCCGACACCGCGCGGCGTGTGGCACGACCCGCAGTGCCCGAGCCCCTGCACGAGATACGCGCCGCGGTTCCACATCGCGTCCTTGGCCGGCTTGTCCGCGTACGGCGTCGTGTCGAGGAACACCGCGTTCCACAACGCGAGCGGCCAGCGCATGTTGAGCGGCCACGGGATGTCGGACGGCCGGTTCGCCTGCTTCACCGGTTCGACGCCGTGCATGAAGTACGCATACAGCGCCTTCACGTCGTCGTCCTTCAGCTTCGCGTACGACGGATACGGCATCGCCGGATACAGGTTGTGACCGTCCTTCGCGACGCCCTTGCGCAACGCGCCGGCGAAATCCGCTTCGGTATAGCCGCCGATACCAGTGTCCGGGTCGGGCGTGATGTTGGTCGTGTAGATCGCGCCCATCGGCGTGACCATCTTCAGGCCGCCCGCGAACGGCGTACCGCGCGGCGCGGTATGGCACGCGACGCAGTCGCCGGCTTTCGCGAGATACGCGCCGCGCGCGACGAGCGCGCTGTCGGTGGGCGCCGGCTGCGCGGCATGCGCGGCCGTGCCGATCACCAGAGCGGATAGCGCGAGCAGCGACGCGCGGAGCGTGTTCAGGTTCAGGGTGAGATATCGCATGGTCGTCCCCTCCCCTCAGGCCGTTTTCAACTGGTTGCCGACCGGCAGCTTGCGCAGCCGCGTGCCGGTGGCCGCGAAGATCGCGTTCGACAGCGCCGCCGCGGTCGCGGCCGTGCCCGGCTCGCCGATCCCGCCCGGCGCTTCGCCGCTTTTCACCAGGTGGACTTCGATTGGCGGCACCTCGTTGATGCGCATCATCCGGTAGTCGGTGAAGTTGGTCTGCACGACGCGGCCGTCCTCGATCGTGATCTCGCCGTACAGCGCGCCCGTGATCCCGAAGATGATGCCGCCCTGCACCTGCGCCTCGATCGTGTTCGGATTGACGAACATCCCGCAATCGACCGCGCACACGGCGCGCTTGACCTGCACCTCGCCGCCGTCCACCGCGACGTCGATGACGATCGAGAAGAAGCTGCCGAACGCGTGCATCACCGAGACGCCGCGACCTTGCCCCTTCGGCAGCGGCGCGCCCCAGCCGGCCGCCTTCGTCGCGACGTCGAGCACGTTGCGGGCGCGCGGCGTCTTGTCGAGCAACGCGCGGCGGTATTGCACCGGGTCGGTCTTGGTCTGCGCGGCCAGTTCGTCGATGAAGCTCTCGACGACGAACGTGCCGCGCGTCGGCCCGACGCCGCGCCAGAACGCGGTCGGCACGTGGCGCGGCTCCTGGCGCACGTAGTCGACGAGCTGGTTCGGCAGGTCGTACGGCAGTTCGGCCGCAACCTCGACCGCGTCGGGATCGACGCCGTCCTTGAACGCGGGCGGCGCGAAGCGCGCCATGATCGACGAGCCGACGATCCGGTGCTGCCACGCGACCGGCTTGCCGTTCGCGTCGAGGCCGGCGGAGATCTTGTCGTAGTAGCACGGCCGGTACATGTCGTGCTGCACGTCTTCCTCGCGCGTCCAGATCACCTTCACCGGCGCGTTGACCTGTTTGCCGACCTTCACGGCCTGGCCGACCATGTCGGTTTCGAGCCGTCGGCCGAACCCGCCGCCGAGCAGGTGGTTGTGCACGACGATCTTGTCCGGCGGCAGCCCGGTCAGTTGCTGCGCCGTGTCGCGTGCGCGGGTCGGCACCTGCGTGCCGACCCAGATCTCGCAGCCGTCGCCGCGCACGTGCACCGTGCAGTTCACGGGCTCCATCGTCGCGTGGGCGAGCAGCGGCTGTTCGTAGACGGCGTCGACGCGCGTCTTCGCGTTCGCGAACGCCTTGCCGACGTCACCCTCCTTGCGTGCGACCGCGCCCTTGCCGTTCGCCGCCGCCTGCGCGAGATCCGCGAACAGATCCTTCGTCGACACCTTCGCGCCCGCGCCTTCGTTCCACTTCACGACGAGCGCCGACGCACCGCGCTTCGCGGCCCACGTGTGATCGCCGACCACCGCGACCGCGTTGTCGACACGCACGACCTGGCGCACGCCGGGGATCTTCCTCGCGGCCGTGTCGTCGACGCTCGCGACCGTGCCGCCGAACACCGGGCTGTTCACGATCACCGCATACAGCATGCCGGGCAGGCGCACGTCGAGCCCGAACTGCGCGGTGCCGTCGACTTTCTCCGGCGAATCGAGGCGCTTCGCGGGCGTGCCGATCAGCTTGAAATCCGCCGGCTGCTTCAGCGCGACGTCCTTCGGCACCGGCAGCTTCGCCGCGGCGTCGGCCAGCTGGCCGTACGATGCGCGCCGGCCGCTCGGCGGATGCTGCACCTCACCGTTCGCCGCGCGGCAAGTGGCAGGATCGACGTTCCATTGTTTCGCGGCGGCCGTGACCAGCAGCGTGCGCGCGGTGGCGCCCGCGCGGCGCATCGGTTCCCACGCGTAGCGCACCGACGTCGAGCCGCCGGTGAGCTGGCCGCCGAGCAACGGATCGAGGAACAGTTTCTCGTTCGGCGGCGCATGATCGAGCGTCACGCTCGACAGCGGCACTTCGAGTTCTTCCGCGATCAGCATCGGCAGCGCCGTGTAGACGCCCTGCCCCATCTCGACCTTCGGCATCACCAGCGTGACCTTGCCGGCGCGGTCGATCTGCACGAAGGCGTTCGGCGCGAACACGCCGGGCGCCGCGGGTTCGGCCGCGTCGCCGCCAATCACCGAACGGCGTGCATCGTCGCCCGCGGCCGGCAGGCTGAAGCCGAGCAGCAAGCCGCCGCCGGCCGCGGCACCGAGCGACATGCCGAGTTTCAGAAACCCGCGGCGCGACACGCCCGCGCCGGCCCGGCCTGCTTCGAGGAGTCCTCGCGACATGTCAGGCCTCCTTCGCGGCTTGCTTGACCGCGGCGCGAATCCGGTTGTACGTGCCGCAGCGGCAGATGTTGCCGGCCATGGCCGCGTCGATGTCGGCGTCGCTCGGGTTCGGGTTCGATGCGATCAGCGCGGTAGCGGCCATCACTTGCCCCGACTGGCAGTAGCCGCACTGGACGACGTCGAGCTCGCGCCAGGCCTGCTGGACCTTGTGGCCGGCCGGCGTCGCGCCGACGGCTTCGATCGTCGTGATCTTGCGGCCCGCGACCGCGGCGACCGGCAGCACGCACGAACGCGCGGCGACACCGTCGAGATGCACGGTACACGCGCCGCATTGCGCGATCCCGCAGCCGAACTTGGTGCCGGTGAGGCCGACGACGTCGCGCAGCACCCAGAGCAAGGGCATGTCGTCGGGGGCGTCGACCGAGCGGTTTTCGCCGTTGATGTTGAGGGTGATCATTCAGCCTCCGGGGCCGTTGTATTGGGGAAGCGGCGCGAACGAGGCGCGCTGCGCCGTGTGGTCGTCGTCATCGCCGTTGCGTCGTGCGCAACGGGTGCCGCGCGGCCCGGGTGCGGGCGGGCCGCGGCGGTGGTGTGGCGTGCTGCGTCGTTACTCGGCCACGTCGATGCCCGACAGCACCTTGATGACCGGCGGTGCGGTGAACCAGTCGGCCGACTTCGTGCGGAATTCGCCGAAATACGGGCTCGCGAGGTGTGCGTCGAATGCCGCCTGATCGTCGTAGATCTCGTACAGATGCAGGTTCGGCGAACCGTCCTGTTCGCGGAACAGGTCGTAGCGCCGGTTGCCCGGTTCGGTGCGCGTCTTGGCGACCATGCTGCGCAGCTCGGCCTCGGCGGCCTGCGCGTGTTCGGGTTTCAGGAACAGCGAAGCAATCACGTGAAGCGCCATTTTTTCACTCCTTTGCAAACGGAAACGAGCATGCCACAAGCCGGCGTCGAGCGACGCCAGCGTGCAACGGTGGTAGGTGGTCGAGCGGAGGGATCAGGCCAGCTCGTCCGGGCCCACACGCACGACGACCTTGCCGAAATTCTTGCCGGCGAGCAAGCCGATCAGCGCTTGCGGCGCGTCGGCGAGATCGGGGACGACGTCCTCGAGCGTCTTCACCTTGCCCTGCGCGACCCATTCGCTCATGTCCTTCAGGAACGGCGCATAGCCGCTCGCATAGTGATCGAGGATGATGAAACCCTGCACGCGGATGCGCTTGCGCAGGATCGCCCCCATCAGCGCCGGCACCCGATCACGGCCGGTCGACAGCGCCTTGTCGTCGTAGGCCGCGTCGTTGTAATGCGCGATGATCCCGCAGACGGGCACGCGCGCATGGTCGTTCAGCAACGGCCACACCGCATCGAACACCGCGCCGCCAACGTTCTCGAAATAGACGTCGATGCCGTTCGGGCACGCGTCCTTCAGCTTCGCGGCAAACGCCGGATCGTGGTGGTCGACGCATGCGTCGAAGCCGAGCGTGCCGGTCACGTACGCGCACTTGTCGGCGCCGCCCGCGACGCCGACCACGCGGCAACCCTTCAGCTTCGCGATCTGGCCGACCACGGCGCCGACCGCGCCGCTCGCGGCCGCGACGACCACGGTTTCGCCGGCCTTCGGTTCGCCGATCTTCAGCAGCCCCGTGTACGCGGTGAAGCCCGGCATGCCGAGCACGCCGAGCGCGTACGACGGATGCGCGAAGTCGCGGCCGAGCGGGATCAGGTCGCGTCCGTCGGACAGCGCGTAGTCCTGCCAGCCGGCTCCGGCGACGACCAGATCGCCTTCGCGAAACGCCGGCAGGTTCGACGACACCACGCGGCTGACCGTGCCGCCGACCATCGGCTGGCCCAGTTCGGCCGGCGGCGCATACGACGGCGCGTCGCTCATCCGGCCGCGCATGTACGGGTCGAGCGACAACCAGACGGTGCGCAGCAGCACCTGACCGGGGCCGGGCACCGGCACGTCACTCGTTTCGGCGCGGAAGTTGTCCGGCGTCGGTGCGCCGACCGGGCGCGAATTCAGGATGATCTGGCGGTTTGCGGTCTTGCTTTGCGGCATGTGAGCCTCCGTCAACAGGAATGAACGTGCTTCGTGGGCACGATCGGATCAGGGATGGACCAGCAGGAAGTGCACGCCCGTGGCGGCATCGGCGGTCGGGCCGGTGCGCTCGCAGGCAGGCGGTGGGAACGATCGGGACAGCGTAACGCAGCGTGAAGCGTTCGTCATGAAGGATTGAGTAGACCAGTCGTCTAGAATCAGGGCAAAAACAAGGCGCGCTCAGGCGCGCCCGGATTACGACTGCGCTCCGTCGTGCGCGGCCGGCGGCAGGTTCAGCATGCGCCGCGTTTCGGCCATCGCCCTTTCGAGCGGTTTGCGGTTGCGGTGAATCTTTTCCAGCAGCGTCGCGCCCAGCCACAGCTCGTACAGGATCGCGGCCGTGTACGACGGATCGTCGACGCCGCTCAGCGACCCGTCGGCGAGCCCGCCTTCGATGCCGCCCGCGAGCCGCTCGATGATCTGGCTGGTGCCGCGCCGCAATACCGCGCGCATCGCTTCCGACAGATCCGACACTTCCGCGCCGAGCTTCACCGCGAGGCACTTGCCTTCCGGATCGTCCGCGCATTGCGTGTGCAGCCAGTTGCCCCAGTACGTCATCAGGCGCTCGGCGCCCGTGCCGGCCTGGTGCTTGAGCAGGTTGTCGAGATGCGCGAGATAGCCTTCGAAATACGATTCGAGCAGCGCTTCGCCGAATGCCTCTTTCGAGCCGAAGTAATGGTAGAACGAGCCCTTCGGGATGCCCGCCGCGGCGAGAATCTCGTTCAGACCGACCGCCGAAAACCCCTTGTGGAGCATGATCGGCTTCGCGATGTTCAGGATGTGCTGGCGGACTTCGGCGCCTGAAGATGCATTCATGATGGCGTATGGTAGCAACGATTAGACCGGTCGTCTAGTAACGTCGAACCGGCATGTTGAGCGGCACTTTACCCGATCCCCGTCGCGCACCCAATGCCTGGCCGGCGCTCCCCTCGCCCGCCCGGGCCGTCCGCGCGCGGCGCGTCACATCGGCGACTCGGTTTCGTCGCAGGCATTTCATCGATCTCCCGCATAAATACGCGCGGCGCATGTGCCGGCGACCGCGAGGACGCAGCCGGCATTGCACACGTGTGCAATGCGCCGGACCGTTACCGCCTCTCGAACCCGTGACCAGGAACGCCCCATGACCGCTTCGAAACCCGTCCGCCCGACCGCGCCGAACCGCCGGCGCTTCATCCAGCGCGGCGCCGCGCTGACCCTGTCGCCGCTCGTCGGCTCGCTGGCTGCCTGCGGCGGCGACGGCAGCCCGGCCGCCGCGTCGTCGTTCGCCGCCACCGGCGCCGCCGATACGTCCGCCCGCAGCTACGGCATCGGCGATCGCTCGATCACGATCAACGTCGTCAACGCGATTCCGTCGACCACGCTCGCGTTCGGCAATGCGGCGAGCCAGAGCGGCTCGACGCCGCAGGCGTCGCAAAGTTTGATCGCGACCGGGCAATCGACCGCCGTCAGCGCGTCGAACAGCTGGGGCGATTGCACGGGATCGTTCAGCCTCGCCGGCGGCGACGCATCGTTCGCGATCGCGTACACGCATCCGTTCGGGTCGCAGCCGACCACCGTCAGCGTCACGCCGTCGGCCGGCTACGTGTCGGGCGCCGACGCCGCGACGTTTCCCGGCCACGACTCGGTCGCGAATCTCAACCTGTATCGCGGCGTCGCGACCGCGAACGGCGCATGGGTCGTCCCGCTCGCGCAACTCGCGACGCCGCCGGCCAACAACTGCCAGGATTTCGCGAACAGCATGTTCGGCAGCAACGTGCGCACGGCCGCGGCGATCCGGTCCGCGTATCAGGGCACGGGCTCGCTCGGCTACGTGCCGCCCGCCGACTTCACCGGCGGCCAGCTCGCGGGCTTCGTCGCGCAATGGGTGCGACGCTGGCAGGACGGCGCGTCGTACACCGTGCTGCCCGGCGCCGATGCGCAATTGATCGATGCGCTGAAGCAGTACGTGTCGAGCGCGTCGAACGCGGGCCCGCTGACGATGTGGGTGCCGCAGATCGCGTGGCAGGCCGGCTCCGACCCGGCGGTTTTCTCGCTGACCGGCTATTGCGCGTTCCCGTTCGTCGACGCGCAAGGCAACTGGAACGCGGCCACGCTGTCCGCGTTCCTGACGCTGCTGGCGGCCGGTTCGCACCTCGTCGCGATCAGCGCGACCAGCGACCTGCCGGCGGGCGTCACGATGCAGGCCTTCGACAGTTTCATGGGGGCGAGCGGGCTGGCGACGTCGACGGATATCGGCAATTCGCACTACGCATCGGTCGTGAACACGACGGGCCGCTATTACCTGAGCGTCGGCAACGATTTCGCGCCGGCGAATTGCGGGCTGATCCTGTCGTTCCTGTACGGGCGCACGGTGAACAACCTGCTCGCGGGCGCCAGCACGTACAACACGTTCATCCAGCTCGAAGGCTGGCAGGCCGGCGGCTCGCGCCACAACGCCGACTACGCGACGTATCAGCAGACGTTGTGGAACATCTCGACGTACGGCGCATCCGCGTACAGCGAGAAGCGCGCGACGTCGATCTTCCTCGCGCCCGCCGGCTGGACGCCGCAGGTCTATCAGACGACGCGGATGATGCCGTACGTCGGCGCGTATGCGCAGTCGAACGGCACGCCGCAAGGCTGGCTGAACACGTCGCTCGTGACGATTCCGGCGGACGCGCCGCCGCTGCCGTCGCGGTATGTGGGGAGTTGAGCGGGGCGCAGCGGCCGGCGGTCGGTCGGGCCGGCCGCTCGCGCCACGTCGCTTCGCGCATGCGGCGCCGATCGGCCTGCAGTCAGCGCGGCGCTTCGTCGGCGCGCTTTCTCATGCGTGCCCGCCGCTCGCTCCGTTCGGCGGCCGGGACGGCCTTGACGCCGCGCAACGGCGGCCGGCGCACGAGCGCCGCCATCTCGCGCCTCAGCGCGTCGAGCTCGTTGCTGCGCGCCGCATCGGTCGCCAGGGCGCCGTCGAGCTGCCCCTGAAGCACGCCGCAGCGATGCAACGCGTCGCCGAGTTGCGCCTGTAGCGCGGCCATGTCCTTCCGCTGCTGCGCATCGCGCTGTTCCGCGCGCGATGTCGCTGCGTCGAGTTCCTTTTGCAATCGTGCGGCCGCGAGCCGCTCGCGATCGATTTCCTGAAGCGCCCGCTTCTCCGATGCGCGCAGGCGCGCCTCGGCGCGGCCCGCGTCGTCGCGCAACCGGTCGAGCTGGGTGGTGAAATCCGCGCGGGCTTCGGCGAGTGCGCGATCGGCCTCCGCGTTGTCGGCTGTCAGGCGTTCGATATCCGCTTGCAGCGCTTGCCGCGATGCATCGTCCGCCGCCCTCGCCTGCTCCAGTTCCTGAATGCGGACCTGCGCGGCCAGCAGCGCGGTCGTGCGTTGCTCCAGCGCGGTTTCGGTGCGGGCCAGTTCGGCCTGCAACGTCGCGACTTCCGCTTGCGCCGCGGCCCGCTGGGCTTCGACTTCCGCGCGCAGCGAGTCGAGTGCGGCGGCCGCCTCGGTACTCGACCGGTTCCACAGCGCCGCGACCAGTTCGCCTGCCGCGGCCTGCAGATCGGCCGGCAGGTCCGGGTGCTCGATGCGCACGCGGCTCTTTTCCCGCAGCTCGGCCCAGAACTCGGCCAGGACGGCCGTCGGCGTGCTCATGCTGCCCTTGCGGACGAGCTGGTACAGGCGGTTCGCCGTCGGCGTGATGCCGAAGCGGAAGAACAGCAACGCGCAGGCTTCGCGGTACAGCTCGCGGGTTTTCGGGAAGTCGGCCTTGAGGCGCTCGATTTCGGCGGTCAGGCGGGGTTCGTCGGCGGCGAGATCGGACATGGCGGGGTTTCGTCGGGAACTTGATAAATAATATAACGTAAACCGTTAGATATCCAATCATTCGCCAATTGAGTTTTGACATTATTTCTATAATGTCGAGTGCGATGGTTCATGGCCTCGCATGTGCCATCGCGGGAGCTGTTGGCCGCCTCGTCTTCGCCCCAACGTGGTTGCCCGGCAAAAACGCCGCTGCAACCGCCTCGAAAAAACGTCAACATGGCGCGATTGAAGGCTGGCCGCCCTGCTTTGCCGGGGCAACGGTAAAAGACAGAAGAACGAGGAGCCCGCGTTGCGCACATTCCGGATCGGCTTTCGCGGCTTGTTCGTCAAGCTCGTACCGACGTTCATCGTCGTGGGGTTCGTCGCGATGGTGCTGTCGTCGGTGCTGACGAGCGTGTTGTGGCGCGCGCATGCCGAAAGCGACATTCGCCGTTTTCTCGGCAATCTCGATCGCCCTGCACTGGCCGCCGCGACCGGCGCCGTCGACTTGCGCGACCCGCTCGCCTGCCGCGCCGCGGCCGACGCGATGTTCTGGCAGATCGCACGAATCGGCGCGCGCGACGTGATGGATTTCGCGCCGATGATGGGCTTCTTCGGCGCCGGCCGGTTGCAGGTGCGCATCGCGCAGCCGGATGGCGCGGGATGCGAAACGTCGCCGGTCGCGTCGCCGCTGCTGTCCGATGCGTTCGCGGCGACACCGGCCGACCCGGCGGCGCCCGACACGATGCTGCATCGTGACGGCGACTGGGCCATCGTCACGCGCATCGCGCTGGCCGGCGGCGCGATCGCGCGGATCGGCGTCCATTACTGGCCGGGCTGGCAACTCCACTACGAGATCGCGGACGACGCCTCGGCCTACGACCTGATCCGCACCGTGCTGTATCTCGGTGCGATGGGCGCGAGCTTCGCGGGCTTGCTCGTCTGGTTGCTGGTGCGGCGCGTGCGGCGGATGACGGCGGCGGCCGACCGCTGGGCGGCCGGCGACTTGTCGGCGCGGATCGCCGATGCGTCGCGCGACGAACTCGGCGCGCTGGCCGCGCATTTCAACCGGATGGCCGATGCGCTCGCGCGGGCGTTCGGCATGCAGAAGGCGCTCGCGGTATCGGTCGAGCGCACGCGCATCGCCCGCGACCTGCACGACACCGCGAAGCAGCGCAGCTTCGTGCTCGGCCTCAAGCTGACCGAGCTGGAATACGAGGCGCAGCGTCATCCCGACCTGTTGCCGACCGTCGGCGCGGCGCGACGTCTGGCCGATCACCTGCAGCAGGATCTCGACAACGTGGTGACCGGCTTCAGCCTGCCCGCGATTGCCGAGGACGGCCTGCGTGCGGCCGTTTCGCACGCGGTGCGCGACTTGCTGGCCGGCTCGGGCATCGCGTGGTCGCTCGACCTGCCGGATGCCGCGGCGCGCACGCTCGATGCCGATCCGGCGGCCGCGCACGAGTTGCTGATGATCACGCACGAGGCGGTCGCGAATGCGCTGCGCCATAGCGGCTGTCGCCGCATCGACATCGCGTGCGAACCGGGCGACGCGGGTCACGCATCGGCCGCCCGTCCGCCGGCACACTGGCGATGGAGCGTGCGCGACGACGGCGCCGGTTTCGACCCGGCCGCCGTGCCCGTCGGCATGGGGCTCGGCAATTTGCGCTGGCGCGCGGACGCGCTGCCCGGCGGCAGGCTCGACATCGTGTCGGGCGCGGACGGCACGCGCGTGACCGTCCATTTCAATCCGATGGAGACCACATGACCACCATCCTCGTTGCCGACGATCACGCGGTCGTGCGCGAAGGCATCCGTGGCCTGTTGCGGCTCGATGCGTCGTTCGAGATCGTCGCGGAAACGGACGACGGCGCGTCCACGGTCGAGCAGGTACGCGTGCATCGTCCCGACGTGCTGTTGCTCGACCTGATGATGCCCGGTATGGGCCACGCCGGCGTGCCGGCGGTGATTCGTGCGATTCGGGCGGCGAGCGGCGACACGCACATCATGGTGCTGACGTCGTCCGACGACGATGCGCTGGCACTGGCCGCGATCGACGCCGGCGCCGATTCGTTCCTGCTGAAATCGATGCGCGGCGAGCGTTTGCTGCAGGCGATCCATGCGGCCGTCCACGGCGAACCGACGCTGCACCCCGGCATCGCGCAGCGCATGATCGGTGCGTTGCGCAAGCCGCCGCGCAACCCGTTCGCCGCATTGACCGCGCGCGAGCTCGAAGTGCTGCGCTGCCTGGCCGAGGGCGGCAGCAACGCGCGCATCGCCGCGACGCTCGGCATCACGGAAAAGACGGTCAAGACGCATCTCGGCAACGTGATGTCGAAACTGCATCTGGCCGACCGCACGCAGGCCGTCGCGCTCGCGTGGCGCGAAGGATTGATGGCGCCGAAAACCTGACGTCGCCGAGCGGCCAGTGCCGGCCGCGCGTCGACCGCGCTTCCCCGTATCTACGACTTTCGTCGGATCCTTTCCGTCGCCAGCGCGCGACCTTCGCCCGATGCGCGGCGCGGCCGGCGTCCCTAAAGTGGCGCTGTCGCGCGATTCCGCGCATTCGTTACGGCGAAAACATGAGACCTGCCTGGCTGTTGTGCCTTCCTGTCGCGCTGGCGGCATGCGCGCCGCTCGAACCTTCCGCCGCGGGGCGCGACGTGCGCATCGTCACGAGCGACCCCGGCGGCACCTGCCGCCACCTCGGCGACGTGACCGGCAGCCGCGGCAACTTCCTGATCGGCGGCTTCATCCCCGATGCGACGCTCGAGACCGGGGCGCGCAACGACCTGAAGACCCGCGCGGCCGCGCTCGGCGGCAACGTCGTGGTGCTGCTCACGCAGCGCGGCGTGCAAAGCGGCAGTTTCGACGGTACCGACGGCGGCTACCTGCGGCAGACCGGCGTCACGCTGACCGGCAGCGTGTATCGCTGCCCGGGCGCCGGGGCGTGACGATGCGTGCCTTCGCCACCCTGATATGGAGCCTCGGTATTTCCGGCTGGCTGCCCGGCTGCGGCGGCGACGGCAACGAGCCCGTCGTGCCGGGCGGGCTGCCGTCCGCGCCGCCCGAGATGCTGCGCGCCGCGTGGCAGGACGGCGCGTTCGTGCCGCAGACACACGGTATCTGGGCGCTTGCCGGCACCGGCGCGATCGCCGAGATCGGGCCGCACGGCGCGGTCATCTACAACACGACGCGCACCGGCAACCTGTGCTGGCGCGATCCCGCGTACAACGCGAGCACGGCGGCCGTCGCCGGCCTGATCGGGATGTATGCACGCTGGCGCGGCGGCATGGTCTTCACCGACTCGCCGGACGGCATGCAGCTGCATGCGCGCCCGCTGGCTGCGCTGCCCGACGCGTGTCGCATGACGGGCAACGGCGCGCCGTCGCCGCTCGCGACGTATGACGCGGTCGCCGCCCTGCTGCTCGACTTCCATTCGTTCGCGGCCGACTACGGCATCGACTGGGCGGCGCGTATCGCGCGACTGCGCCCGCAGGCCGCCGCCGCCGGCAGCGACGCGGCGCTCGGGCCCGTGCTCGATGCGCTGCTCGGCGCACCGGTCGATGCGCATACCAGCATCAGCGACGAAAACGATTCGTTCACGCTCGGCTGGCGCGACGAAAACGCACCGCAGCAGACCTTCCGCCGGTTGCGGCATGCGTGGATGCAAGAGGCGCCCGCTACGTCGTTTCCGGCCTGGCTCGGCGTGTGGCACGCGCGGCAAACGCAGGCGCGGCTCGGCCTCCTGCGCGCCGATGCGCGCGGCATCGAATTCGACGGCAGCCTGGTCTGGGGCGTGCTCGACGGCAATATTGGCTATCTCGCGATCGACCGGATGGGCGGCTTTGCGGGCGGCCCGATCGCCGACATCGAGCAGGACCGGGCCCGGCTCGCCGCCACGCTCGATGTCGTGCTCCAGCGGCTCGGGCAGACGCATGCGCTCGTGCTCGACCTCGCGTTCAACCAGGGCGGCGCGGCGCAGATCGCGCACGACATCGCCGCGCGCTTCGCCGACCGCAAGCGGCTCGCCTATACGCGTGCGCTCCCGCAGGCGGCCGGCATCGCGCCACAGCGATTCCATGTCGAACCGGGCGGCGCCGTGCGCTATGCGAAGCCCGTCGTCGTGCTGACGAGCGACGTGACCGTCAGCGCCGGCGAATACCTGACGCTGATGATGCGCACGCTGCCGCACGCGATCCAGGCCGGCCAGACCACGCAGGGTGCGCTGTCCGGCGGCTTCGGCAAAGGGTTGCCGAACGGCTGGATGATGGGCATCGCGAATCATGTGACGCGCGATGCAGCCGGCATGTCATACGAAGCACGCGGAATCCGGCCCGACGCGGAATTCGACGTGATTCCGGACGATGCGTCGGACTCGGGTTACGGCCGCGCCGTGTTGCGCGCCGCGGCGCTTGCCGGCGAAGCCGCGCTGTCGCACCGGACGCGGCGCACCATGCGCGACCGACCCAACCACCGCGCGCGAGGGCGGCCCGGAGCGCGACGCATCACGGCGCGGGCCTTCAACGGCCCGACGCGGCTTCCCTGAGGAAATCGAGCAACTGGCGTGTCAGGAAGGCCGGATTCTCGTCCGGCAGCCAATGGCCCGTATTCGGCGCAACGGCTCCGCGAACGTCCAGCGCCAGCTCCCTCGCCATGTCGAGTTCCTTGGCGCCGTTGCTCTTGTCGCCCGCGAGCGCCAGCACCGGCATCGGGAGCTTGTGCTTCATGAACGCCTTGAACCGCGTCTCGTCCTGCGGAAACGCGCGATAGAGTTCGAACCCGGCGCGTAGCGCGCCCGGCGCCGCGTAAGCGTCGGCGTAGACGGCGATATCGTCGTTCGACAGCGCGACGTGGGTTCGCTTCTTGTAGAAATCGAGGATGTACGCGCGCTCCTTGCCCGCAATCAACATTTCCGCGATATCGCGCTGCTGATGCAAGCCGAAATGCCAGATCTGCGGATCGGCGCTGGCCTTCGCTTCGTCCCAGATACGCGTGCCCGGCACCGGAACGTCGAGCATCGCAAGTTTCACGATCTCGGTCGGCCATTGCGCGGCGTACGCATAGGCCACCATCACGCCGATGTCGCGGCCGACGAGGTGGATGCGCGTCGCGCCGAGCTGGTGAACGAGGGCGCGGATGTCGCCCGCCATCGACGCCTTGTCGTAGCCGCCGAGCGGCTTGTCGGATTCGCCCGCGCCGCGGTAATCGACCGCGACGACCCGATACCCGTCTTCGGCGAGTGCCGGCATCACGTGACGCCACGTGTACCAGGTTTGCGGCCAGCCGTGCAGCAGGACCACCATCTCGCCGTCGTCCGGGCCGCCGGTCACGTAATGGAGTCGGACGTCGTCGAGCTGCGCGTAGCGTCGGCTGAAGCGCCGCTCGAAACCGGCCGGCAGGCCCGGCGCCGGCATCCCTGGCATCGATTGTTCGGATCGTTCGTTCTGCATGGGTCGTCATCCGTTGCTGTGTCGGTCGCCCAGCCTGTCGACCTGCTTCACGCCCCGGAGCAGCCATGGCCGAAGTTGCCTCGTGAGGAGCGGCATGATGATCCAGGTCAGCGATGCGGTCAGCAGCGCGGAGCTGAGCGCGAGTTGGACAGGACGCTCCGACGCTGGCAGGAGCGCGTTCAGTAGGTACGTGATCGACAGCAGGGCCGGATAAACGGCCAGCCACGTCACGAGAAACGTTTTCCACTTCGGTGTAGCGGGCTTGCCGGCGATCGCGAACCACGCATCCATGCCGACCGCGGCATCGCGATGCTCGTCCGATATCGTGTCGCCCTTCGCCACCAGCTTTCGTCGCTCCGCGGAGGCCTCCCACGCATGCAGGTGCGCCGGCGAGTCGAACCGATAAATCAGGTAGTTGATGCCGCTGGAATCGCTCAGGCGAACGTTTCCGAGGTGCCCCGGGTAACGCCGCGCCGCCGCGTCGATCTCGCGCGCCCAGCGATCGAATTGCCTTTCCCGTCCCGGATGAACGACGCGACCGACGACGATCGTGCTGGACTCACGCATCGTGTCGGGTGGGTGAAGGTGCTGGCTGTCGTGCATTGAGGCGCTCACGGGAGTGGGCGGTGAATTTCGTCGCCCGGCAGCTGCCGGTGGCGGCCGGGAAAACCTCGGATACGCGGTCCGGGCGAACCTGCCGGGCTGTCGCGAAAGCAAACCGCGATCCCGCTCGCAAGCCGGCCGCGTCGCTCATCGCGCTTCGGCGCTCCATCGGGCGGCCTGCGGCGACGGCGCGGCAGCGTCATCCGATGCCAGCGAATCCGCTACCAAATGAACGCGCGCTGTAATTTTTTCAGCGCAATCGAAAGCGGTGAGCGCGACGGGTGACCGGTCAGCGGATCGCCATGCGCCGAATCCTCGCGCCGCGCCCTCGTTTCGTCTTGTCATTCGCGTGCCACCGTAGGCCGGTAACGTTCGAAGCCGTCCCCGATTCCGACAAGCGATCCGCCATGCAGCGCCCGTCGCGCGCCACGCCCCACGTCTACGCAGCCACGTCCCGCGCACTCGTCGTCAGCCTCGCGATCAACCTGCTGCTGCTCGCCGTCGAGACGGCGGCGGCATGGTCCGCGCATTCGTCGGGGCTGCTCGCGGACGTCGCGCATGCGGCGATCGACCTTGCGGCCGATGCGCTGATCCTCGTCGCCTGCCGGCTCGACGCGCGCCTGCCGCCGCAGCGTCGCCCGACCTACGAGCCGCTCGCGCTCGCGGGCCTCGGCGCGTTGCTGGCCATCACCGGCGCGCAAATGATCTGGCATGCGCTGACCCGGTTCGATACGCCGCCGGTCGTGCAGCCGGGCGCGACCGCGCTCGCGCTGGTTGCGGTCACGCTCGCCGGCAAGGCCGTGCTGTCCTGCTGGATGCTGCGCAAGGCGCGCGAGACCGGTTCCGCGCTGCTCGAGGCGAGTGGCTGGCACGTGCGGACCGATGCGCTGTCGTCGTTGCTCGCGGCGCTCGCGATGAGTGCGGCGCTGGTTGGCTTCGGCCGCCTGGACGACCTGGCCGCGCTCGCGATCGGCGCGCTCGTGATCCGCACCGGCGTCGCCTTCATCCGGCGCGGCTGCGCGCAGTGGCCGGCATGGGCCGATTGGGCGAATCGCTCGACGCGCGGGTCGTGAACTCGGGTAGCCGCACGACCCGTCGCCCAATCGATACGCATGAGCGACGGCACGGGATGAAAAAGAGGCTCGCGCGGTGCGAGCCTCTTTTGCGTCAAGTCGCCATCGTCGCGACGCCGGTGAAGTATCGATCGATGCCGATGTATTGCCGGGCGAACGCATCCGTTGCCGCTTGGTCGGCATCGACTACACCATTCACCCGAGCGGCACGACACTCCCGAGCAGAATCCGCACCAGCGTCGCCTGACGCGTGACGCCCGTCTTCGAGAAAATCGCGCGCAGGTGCGTACGCGCCGTGTTCTTGCTGATTCCCGATTCGTCCGCGGCTTCCTCGAGCGTCAGCCCGTTGGTGAGCAGCAGCGCGAGCGACGTCTCGGCCGGCGTCAGGTCGAACAGCTTGCGGATGATTTCCTGCGCGCCCTGCGGCTTGCGATCGGGATCGCGCAGGAACAGCGTGACGGCCGGCCGGCGCCGGTTGTCCTCCGACCAGTCGGACAGCAGCACCGTGCGCACCAGCAGCCCGAGGCGCGGCTTGTCGAAGCTGCGCGTGATCGGCATCGCCTCGACGGTTGCCGCGGCTGTGCCGTGATGCCCCATCACCGCGTGGCGGATCAGCCGCTTCAGCGTGCGGTTCTCCTGCGCGTCGGTCGCCTCGATCGTGCCGCGCGCGATCGTCAGCCCGTTGTTCTGCTTGAGGATCTCGTCGGCGACGCTGTTCATGTCGATGATCGTGCCGTTCTCGTCGAGCGCGATCGTGCCGACCTGCATGCGGTCGATCGCGTTCGCGTAGATCGAGCGCTCGACCTCCGCCGAATCGAGCCGCGAATGCAGTTCCACCGCGCGCTTCAGGTGCGGCAGCAGCAGCGCGCAGACCGCCTTGTCGCGCGCGGAGAACTGCTTCGACGCATGGTTGCGGCACACGCGGAACCGGCACTCGACGCCCGACGGCGTGCGCAGGTCCGCGCCGAGGATATAGCGCACGTCCTGCGGCTTCAGGAACTGCTTGTACAGCTCGCTCGACAGCCAGCCCGTGTCGCCGAACACGTCGTCGACCGTGACGACGCGATCGGCCGGCAGGCCGACGAACGGGTCGAGCGAATAGTAGTAGTTGTTGTACGACGCCTCGCCGTCGCCCGGAACGACCGGGCCGAATTCCGACGCGTGCACGGACAGCGGCGCGCGGCGATCGCTCGCGGCCGCGCGCAGGATCAGCGTCACGTAGTTCGCGTGCAGCCAGCGACGGACGAGCTCGAGCGCGCCGGCCCACGGCGGCGTCTCCAGCGGACCCTGGTAGATGCGCGCCATCAGCTCGCTGAAATCCGCGACGCCGATGTCGGCCTCGTCACTGGTTGCCTGGCTCTCTTGCGGAGCCCATCTCGTCTCCATCAGCACGCTCCATCCTCCATACGACATGTTTGCGGTGCGACCGAGCCGCGCCGCCATGATTTAAGACGCGTCTAAATTCCGGCGTCATCGGGAGATTCACTGAATGGCGAGAATTGGCCATCCGGGCGGGCAAACCATCGTCCGATCGGATGATGTGGCGCCCTGCCCGCTGCGCTGGAATGCCCGTCAGGCCGTGCCGGCAAGCGTCCGGCGCGGACTCAGGGAAAACCGGGACACGGGTTTACCTGATTCAGACCGCATCCGATTCAGACAGGAGTTCCCATGCCGCTCGACCCCCAGGCGCAGGCGCTGCTCGCCGCATTCGCCCAGGCCCCCGCGATCGATTTCGCGCAGCTCACCGTTCCCGCGTACCGCGCGAGCCTCGCCGCCGGCGGCGCGTTCGCGCCCGGCGATGCCGTCGCCGCCGAAGCGGACTGGCAGATCCCGGCAGCGGGCCGTCGATTGCCGGCGCGGCTGTATCGGCCCGCCGTCGACGGGCCGTTGCCGCTGACCGTGTTTTTCCACGGCGGCGGCTTCGTGTCGTGCGGCATCGACTCGCACGCGAACCTGTGCCGCAGCCTCGCGCATCGGGCGTGCACGCTCGTGCTGTCGGTCGACTACCGGCTCGCGCCCGAGGCGCGCTTCCCGGCCGCCGCGCACGATGCGTGCGACGCCGTGCGCTGGGCGGCGGCCAGTGCACGCGATCTCGGCGCCCGCGCCGGCGCGGTGGCGGTCGCCGGCGACAGTGCGGGCGGCAATCTCGCGGCGGTCGCCGCGCTGCAGTTGCGCGGCTCGGGCATCGCCATCGCGCACCAGTTGCTGCTGTATCCGGTCGTCGATTGCGCGACCGAGCACCCGTCGTACGAATCGCTCGGCAACGGCTATTTCCTGACGGCCGACATGATGCGCTGGTTCAAGGGCCACTACTTCGACGACGGCGCCGATCGCGCGTCGCCGCTCGCGAGCCCGCTCGCTGCGCCGGATGTCGCGGGCGTCGCGCCGGCGACGATCGTCAGCGCCGAATTCGATCCGCTGCGCGACGAGGCCGAAGCGTATGCGCTGCGTCTCGCGCGGGCCGGCACGCCGGTGACGCTCGTGCGCTGGCCGGGCCAGTTGCACGGTTTCGCGAGCATGCTCGGCGCGGTCGACGCGGCCGAGCACGTGCTGACGTTCGGCGCCGACGCGCTGCGCCGCGCCTTCGACGCGACGGAGGCGTCATGACGCTCGCCGGCACGCTGGAGATCGTCGACGAGTTGCGCGCGGGCCGCATGGTCCTGCTCGTCGATGAAGAGGATCGCGAGAACGAAGGTGACCTGGTGATCGCCGCCGATCACGTGACACCCGACGCGATCAATTTCATGGCGCGCTTCGGGCGCGGGCTGATCTGCCTGACGCTGACCGCCGAACGCTGTGCGCAACTGCGGTTGCCGCCGATGGCCGACCACAACGGCACGCCGTTCGGCACCGCGTTCACCGTCAGCATCGAGGCGGCCGAAGGCGTGACGACCGGCATTTCGGCCGCCGATCGCGCACATACGATCCGCGTGGCCGTGCGTTCGGGCGCACGCCCCGACGATCTCGTGCAGCCCGGCCATGTGTTTCCGATCGCCGCGCGGCCGGGCGGCGTGCTCGTGCGCGCCGGGCACACCGAGGCCGGTTGCGATCTCGCGGCGCTGGCCGGGCTCACGCCCGCGTCGGTGATCTGCGAGGTGATGAACGACGACGGCACGATGGCGCGGCTGCCGGAGCTGAAGGCGTTCGCCGCGCATCACGGGCTGAAGATCGGCACGATCGCCGACCTGATCCATTACCGCCGCGAGCATGAGTCGCTCGTCGAACGCGTCGGCGAGCGACCGCTGCATACGCCGTGGGGACGGTTCCGTGCGATCGAGTATCGCGACGCCGTGCACGACGCGCCGCATCTGGCGCTCGTGCGGGGCGAACCCGATCCGGCGACGCCCGTGCTGGCGCGCGTGCACGAATGCCATTCGCTGCTCGACCTGCTCGACGCGGAGCCCTCCGCGCATTCGTGGCCGCTGCACGCCGCGCTGCAGCGCATCGATGCGGCCGGCTGCGGCGTGGCGGTGCTGCTCGATTGCGACCTGCGTGGCGACGCGCCGCGGATGCCGGCCGGTACGGCGCGCCGCGACGGACGCGTGACGGGAATCGGGTCGCAGATCCTGCGCGACGTCGGCGTGCGGCGGCTGAACGTGCTGTCGAGCCCGTTCCGGCTGCCGGCGTTGTCGGGGCACGACCTGGAGATCATGGCGTTCATTCCGCTCGGCGACGACGATCCGGAAGGCGCGCGGGCGATGCCGGCGAATTCATTGCGGGCGGCGTGAGGGTCGGCGCGGGTAGCCGGGGCGCGGCACGCTGCCGTTCGGTGCCGTGGAGGGGTGTTTCGTCGATGCCTGCCAGCCACCGTGCGTGCTCGACGGGATCGCGGCGGGCCGCCGCGCGGCACCGCGGCTCATCCACGCGGACGATGCGCGCCCGTCCCGCCGCCGCACAATGGTCGCCGTGCCCATCCTTTCGTCCGCCCCATGGAATCAGCTGACCTCACCACCGCGTTCAGCCCGCTGCAGATCGGCCCGTTGACGCTGCGCAACCGCCTGATCAAGTCCGCCACCAACGAAGGGATGACGCCGAACGGCGTGCCGTCGCGAGCGCTTGTCCGCTTTCACGAGCGCATCGCCGAGGGCGGCGCCGCGTTGACGACCGTCGCATACTGCGCGATCAGCGACGACGGTCGCACGTTCGTCGACCAGGCCCGGCTCGACGCACCGACGGTCCGGCAATTCCGCGTGCTGACCGATGCCGTCCACCGTCACGGCGCGGCGGCCTCCGCGCAGATCACGCACGGCGGCTGCTTCACGTTCCTGCCGTCGCTGTCGACGAAACGGCCATTGAGCGCGTCGGGCGGCTTCAACAAGGTCGGCGTGATGAGCGGCCGCTTCCTGAAGCAGGCGATGACGCGCGAGCAGATGTCGGCGATCGCCGACGAGTTCGCGCAGGCGGCGCGGCATGCGCGCGACGCCGGCTTCGATGCGGTCGAGATTCACATGGGGCACGGCTATCTGCTGAGCCAGTTCCTGTCGCCGCTGTACAACCGCCGCCGCGACGCGTATGGCGGCGACGCCGCGCGTCGGGCGGCCTTTCCGGTCGACGTGCTGCGCCGCGTGCTCGACGCGGTGGGCCGCGATCTCGCCGTGGTCTGCAAGATCGGCGTGACGGAAGGCGTGCGTGGCGGCGGCACGGCCGACGACGCGTGCGAGATCGCGCGGCGGCTCGAAGCCGAAGGCGCGCACCTGCTCGTGCTGAGCGGCGGGATGAACGTCGAATCGGTATGGCAGTTGTTCGGCAGCCCGCTGCCGGGCGATGCGCGCGCGAATGCCGACAATGCGATCGTGCGGGCCGCGATGGCGCTGCAGACACTCACCGAGCCGAAGATGGGCGCGTTCCGGGAGATGTATTTCCTGGAGCATTCGAAGCAGCTGCGCGCGGCCGTCCGGATGCCGCTTGCCTACCTCGGCGGCGTGCGCTCGCGCGACAACGTCGCGCGGGCGATGCGCGAAGGGTTCGACGCGGTCGCGCTGGCACGGGCGCTCGTGTTCGAGCCGGGTTTCGTAAACGGGCTGCGCGACGGCCGGCTCGCGCAGTCGGGCTGTACGTCGTGCAACCGCTGTGTGGTGTCGATGTACACGCCCGGTGGCACCGCATGCGTGCTGCGCGAGCCGAACGACCCCGCGCCGAACCGCGTGCCGGCCGCCGGCGCCTGATCGTTCAGCCGGCGTCGCGCGCGCGGGCAAGCGCCGCGAGGTTGCCCTCGCCGAACCCGTGGTGCCCCTTGCGCTGCACGATCTCGAAGAAGATCTCGCCGGGGCGGCGCTTGACGAAGGTCTGGAAGAACAGCCTCGGCACACCGTCGCTGCCGATCTCGCCATCGACCAGCACCGCGCGGCGGCGCAGCGCGTCGAGGTCGACGCCATGCGCCGGCAGCCGCGCGTCGACGTCGTCGTAATAGCGCGCGGGCGGCTCGATGAACTCGACGCCGTTCGCACGCAGCGCATCGACGCACGACAGGATGTCGTCGGTGGCCAGCGCGACGTGCTGCACGCCCTCGCCCGGATGATCGGGCAGGTACGCATGCATCAGCTCGGTGCGGCGCGTGCCTTCCTCGTAGACCGGAATCCGCACCGCGCCGCACGGCGACACCATCACGCGCGATTCCTCCGACACATGCCAGTGCGCGTCGATCTGATGGATCTCGCGAAAGTGCAGCAGGTCGTGGTAGAAATCCAGCCACTCCTGCATGCGGCCCGCGCCGACGGTTTGCGTGAAGTGATCGACCTGCTGCAGGCCGACGCCCGCGCAATCGAGATCGGTATGCGCGGTCGCGATGTCGATCGGCCGGAAATCGATGTCGAAGATCGAGATGTCGCCGACGCCGCCGCGCTGGCCGTCCCGCCCGCGCCAGCGGTCGACGAAATACAGGTGCGAATCGCCGATCCCCTGGATCGCCGGGATCTTCAGCTCGCCGACCCCGACCTTTTCGCCTTCGAACGCCCACGCGCCGAGCTGGATCGCACGCTCGAACGCACGCCGGGCGTTCGCCACGCGCAACCCGATCGCGCAGACGCCCATTCCGTACTCCTCCGCATAGCGCGCGGCGAACGAATCGGGCTCGGCATTAATCAGGAAATGCATCTGCCCTTGCCGGTACAGCGTGACGTTCTTGCTGACGTGCCGCGCGATCGCCTTGAACCCGAATTGCTCGAAGCGTTGCGCGAGCGCTTCCGGCACGGGCGCCGCGAATTCGACGAATTCGAGGCCGGCCATCCCGAGCGGATTGGCGGCCGAATCGGCGACGGGCGGCGTATCGCTGGACAATGGGTGGGAATTGCCGGGCATTCCAGTCTCCGGGGACATGCGGTCGATGGGGATTCGTGCCTGTCGCGTGCGGCATGCGCGGCCGAGGTGACGGCGGCGCATGCGCCCCGAACGGGCGAGTTGTCGATGCTGCAGATTTTAACCAGATCGTTCACGGCGGCACACCCCGGCCGAACGGGATATCGTCGCACCGCCTAGTGCAAACCCGGAAAGCGTTCGATAATCGCACGGACTTGAACGATAATCGCGCACATTGCCCGTTTGGCCAATTGCCGCCATGTGGCGCGCGCCCTATTCTCCGTTCACCCTTCGACTTCAATGCAGCATCGGACGCGGCCCCGCCACGATTCCACGATGCGCCGTGCCAGGAGACATTGCCATGACCCCCACCTTCGACACCCTCGACGCCGCGGCCGGCGCCCGTGCGCGCAGCCAGGCCCGCAAGGCCGCGATCGGCAGCTTCGTCGGCGCCGTCGTCGACTGGTACGACTTCCTGCTGTACGGGATCGTCGCCGCGCTGGTGTTCAATTCGGAGTTCTTCCCGAAAGTCAGTCCGACGATGGGCACGCTCGCGGCGTTCGCCACCTTCGGCGTCGGCTTCCTGTTCCGGCCGCTCGGCGGCATCGTGTTCGGCCACTACGGCGACCGGCTCGGCCGCAAGCGGATGCTCGTGCTGACCGTGATGCTGATGGGGCTGTCGACGGTCGCGATCGGCCTGCTGCCGGCGTTCTCGACGATCGGCTGGTGGGCGCCCGTGCTGCTGGTGCTGATGCGCGCGATCCAGGGGTTCGCCGTCGGCGGCGAATGGGGCGGCGCGGCGCTGATGGCCGTCGAGAGCGCGCCGAAGCAAAAGAAGGCGTTCTACAGCAGCGGCGTGCAGGTCGGCTACGGCGTCGGGCTCGTGCTGGCCACCGGCATCGTCTCGATCCTGAGCCATACGCTCGGCGAGGCCGCGTTCAAGTCGTGGGGCTGGCGCCTGCCGTTCGTGTTCAGCATCGTGCTGGTGCTGATCGGGCTGTGGGTGCGCAAGAACATGGACGAATCGCAGGAGTTCGTCGAGAAGGTCGAGCATGGCAACCGCAAGCTGCGCCTGCCGGTGCTGGAAGCGCTGACGCGCCACCCGAAGGCGTTCCTGCTGATCGTCGCGCTGCGGCTCGCCGAACTGTTCACGATGTATATCGTCACCGCGTTCGCGCTCAGCTATTCGACGACGAACCTCGGCATGTCGCGCGACCTGTTCCTGAACATCGGCCTGCTGGTCGGCGCGGTGAGCTGCGTGACGATCCCGTGCTTCGCGTGGCTCGCCGACCGCTACGGCCTGCGCCGCATCTACCTGATCGGCGCGCTGATCGGTCTCGCGTCGGCGGTACCGTTCTTCGTCGCACTGGAAGCGCGGTCGATCGCATGGATCGTGATCTTCTCGATCCTGCTGGCGAACGCGGCGCACGACATGGTCGTGAGCGTCCAGCAGCCGCTGTTTACCGAGCTGTTCGGCGCCGAATACCGCTACAGCGGCGCGGGCGTCGGCTACCAGTTCGCGAGCGTCGTCGGCGGCGGGTTCACGCCGTTCATCGCGGTCGGCCTCGTCAGCGTGGCCGGCGGTTCGTGGCACCTCGTCGCCGGCTATCTCGCGGTCGGCTGCCTGATCTCGCTGGTGGTCGCGGCGCGGATGCGGGCGGCGCAATGACGGTGTGAGCGGATGGCCGGCCCGACGTGCGGCCGGCCATTGTGTCGGGCCGGACGGCATTCGGCCTGCCGTATCTCTGGCGCGACGTCAAACACTGTCAGTTAAGCGCGCCGATTCCCCCTTTTCCCCTCTGAACATTCCACGCCGCGTGCCGACCAATGGCATCATATGGGCCTACGTCAGTCACCGATACGCCCCCATATCATGTCGAATCTCATCGTCCACGGCGGCACTCCGCTGCGCGGGGACATCAAGCCGTCCGCGAACAAGAACGCCGTCCTGCCGATTCTGTGCGCCACCCTGTTGACCGATCAGCCGCTGCGTCTCGTCGGCGTGCCGGACATCACCGACGTGCGCAAGATCCTCGACATCTTCCGCACGCTCGGCAGCGACGTGTCGGTCGATTTCACGACGGGTCTGCTCGAACTCCACCATCGCGACACGAAGTTCGATCCGGCGGTCCACCGGCTGCCCGAGGCGATGCGTTCGTCGATCATGCTGATTCCGCCGCTGCTCGCGCGCTTCGGCGTCGCGCGGCTCGAAAACGACGTGAAGGGCTGCACGCTCGGCGTGCGCGAGATCGATCCGCACGTCGAGGTGTTCGAGCGATTCGGGGCGCACATCGAGCGCACGCCCGATTCGCTGATCGTCCGTACCGACGGCCCGCTGACGGCCAACGATCACTGGCTCGACTACGCATCGGTGACGACCACCGAGAACTTCGCGCTGTGCGCGACGGCCGCCAGCGGCACGTCGACGCTGATGAACGCGGCGTCCGAACCGCACGTGCAGGAGTTCTGCCAGTTCCTCGCGATGATCGGCGTCGCGATCGAAGGCATCGGCACGTCGCGGCTCTGCGTGACGGGCGGCGGCAAGCTCGGCGGCGGCGAGTTCCGCTTCGCCGAGGATTTCCACGAGATCGCGACGTTCCTCGCGCTCGGCGCGATCACGGGCGGCGACATCACGGTGCGCAACTCGTCGCCCGAGCATTTCCCGCTGATCGACCGCACGTTCGCGAAGTTCGGCGTCACCGTCACGCACCGCGACGGCTGGTCGCGCGCGGAACGCGACGGCCCGCTGCGCGTGCGCCGGCCGTTCACGCAGAACATCCTGACCAAGGTCGAAGCCGCGCCGTGGCCGTACTTGCCGGTCGACCTGCTGCCGATCTTCATCGCGCTCGGCGTGCGCGCGGAAGGCAGTGCGATGTTCTGGAACAAGGTCTACGACGGCGCGCTCGGCTGGTCCGGCGAACTGTCGAAGTTCGGCGCGCACGTGCTGTTGTCCGATCCGCACCGGCTGATCACGTTCGGCGGGCTGCAACTGACGCCGGCCCGTGTCGAGAGCCCGTACATCATTCGCGTCGCGATCGCGCTGCTGATGGTGGCCGCGAGCATCGAAGGTCGCTCGGAAATCATGAACGCGCTGCCGATCCGCCGCGCGCATCCGCATTTCGTCGAGAACCTGCGTTCGGTGGGCGCGAACGTCGAGTGGACGAGCAGCGAGTAAGGGCATGACGGATGCGGCGCGCGGAATAGTCGCGTCGCATCCGGTTCCTCGGCTTTTCATGCCGTATCGGCCGCTTCCATGCGCGGCCGCGCAGCGTTCTGCCATCGGTTGCCATCTGTTTACGGCAGCACACTGCG
Organism: Burkholderia sp. IO2; assembly: GCF_029522185.1. NCBI lineage: Bacteria > Pseudomonadati > Pseudomonadota > Betaproteobacteria > Burkholderiales > Burkholderiaceae > Burkholderia > Burkholderia sp. IO2. The sequence goes on from NZ_JAKWFH010000019.1 coordinate 29,425, forward strand.
TGCTGCTTCACGCCTCTTTCCCGCAGTCAGCGCCAGCCCGACAATGCGTCATCGGGGCGTCTACTCCCGCGCCCTGCCGGCATTTTCCCGCTCACGGCACAACCAGATTCAGACCTGTCCAATTGCCCAAGCATGAGCCCGGCCATAGGCTGCCTTCCTGACCCCGGCGGATAGCGCCAAAAAACCGCGCACCCGCGCTCCAGCAGGACAATGCACCGCCTATGGAACCCCGATTCACCCTGGCGCAGATGCGCGACGTCTGGATCGACGCGTATCGTCACGCCGATGTCGAACAGCTCGATTTCGTCGCAAGCCCGAACTTCTTCGTCCTGCACGAAGCTCACATTCGCACGAAAGCGCAATTTCTTGCGCGAATGCGCGTCGTAGCGGCCGAACGTGCATCGAACAGATCGGGTATCGCATATCGGGACGAAACCATGCAAATCGTTACGCGCGGACAACGGGCGACGATAACGGGCATCGGGACGGTACGAATCAACCAGGCAATCGATTCCCGCTTCGATTTCGTCGAGCAGTGGTGCGTGATCGACGCGCGATGGCGCATTGCCTCGCTCCGCCACGAACACAAGTAAGCTGGACCGCGCCGCGGCTGCGTCCCGGCGCTTGAATGAGTCGACTCAATCCGACTCGTTTGCGTCGTTCCGCCTGAACCTGAAATCGCCTGGTAGCTTGCCTCTGAAACGCCTCAACGGCAGGAGAATTGCTTCGGGGCTCGCGTTGCGGCTCTCAGCCAAAGCACCTGCACGGTAAACGACGATTTCGACTTCGTCGCCTTCACGCAGCCCCCACTCATCGACCAGACCGGCCGGAAGGCGCACGGCCAGACTATTCCCCCACTTCGCAACCCGCATACGACCTCCTTGAATAGATGTCGTCGACTCTATATCTGCCGCTATCCAGCGGACAAGGATGGTGGATCGACCGATTTCCCGTTACCCGACCACTCGCGCGATAATCGACCACTCCTGCGCGAACACCGCGCATCTCCCCGCGCGCCGCCCATGACGAAAAAGCCCGACCTCGACCGACGCGACTGGATTGCCGGCCTCGAAAAAGGCCTGATGATCCTGGAGGCCTTCGACAGCCAGCACGCGCGCATGACGCCCACGCAGGCCGCCGCCCGCACCGGCCTCACGCGCACGGCCGCGCGGCGCTACCTGCTGACGCTGGAATCGCTCGGCTACGTGTACACCGACGGCAAGCTGTACGGCCTCACGCCGCGCGTGCTTCGGGTCGGCTGGTCGTACTTCGATTCGGCGCGGCTGCCGCGCACGGTCCAGCCTTATCTGCAGCAGCTGAGCGCGTCGCTGAACGAATCGGCGTACGTCAGCGTGCTGGACGGCTGGGAACTCGTGTTCATCGCCCGCAACGGCGTGTCGCGCGTGATGACGACCGGCTTCGTGCTCGGCGCGCGCGTGCCGGCGCCGTTGACGTCGCCCGGTGTCGTGCTGCTCGCCCATCATCCCGATCGCGAAGCCGTGCGCGCGTGGCTCGACGAGACCGAGCTGCCGCCGTTCACGCCGCACACGATCACCAACAAGGCGCGGTTGCTCGAACAGGTCGACCAGGCGCGCGATGCCGGCTACGCGGCGATCGAGCAGCAATTGCAGGTGGGCGTGCGCGGCATCGCGGTGCCGCTGAAGAACCGTCACGGCGAAGTCGTCGCCGCGCTGAGCACCAACATGCCGATCGGCGCGGAAACGACCGACGCGGCCGTGCGGCGCGTGCTGCCGCACCTTCAGGAAGCCGCGCTCGCGATGCTCAACGTGCTGTAGCGACGACCGGCAACGCCGTCACCCGATCCGCCACCACCGCGGCAGCAGATTGCGCACTTCGCGTCGCCGGTAACGGTCGTCGATCAGATGCACGACGCCCTCGTCGTGCTCGGTGCGGATCACGCGTCCGGCCGCCTGCACGACCTTCTGCAGCCCCGGATACAGGTACATGTAGTCGTAGCCGTTGCCGAAGCGCGCGTCCATCGCGCGCCGCATCTGCTCGTTGACGTCGTTGACCTGCGGCAGCCCGAGCGTCGCGATGAACGCGCCGATCAGCCGCTCGCCGACCAGGTCGACGCCTTCCGAGAACGCCCCGCCCAGCACCGCGAAACCGACGCCGCGTCCGCCCGCGTCGAAGCGCGCGAGAAACGCATCGCGCTCGCTTTCGGCCATGCCGGGCGCCTGCGCCCACACGGGGACGTCCGGATGGCGCGTCTGCATCAGCGCGACCACGCGCCCGAGATAGTCGAAGCTGCTCAGGAAGCCGAGATAGTTGCCGGGGCGCGTCGCATATTGCGCGGCGATCAGGTCGGCGATCGGTTCGAGCGAGCGATCGCGGTCGCGCCAGCGGGTCGACACGTGGCTCGCCACGCGCACCGTCAGTTGCTCGGCGCGGAACGGGCCGTCGACGTCGAGCCAGCCCGTATCGCCGGGCAGCCCCAGCGTGTCGCGGTAGAAATGGAACGGGCTCAGCGTGCCGGAGAACAGCACGGTCGCGCGCGCGGCGGCGTAGCGCGGCGCCAGGAAACCGGCCGGGATCACGTTGCGCACGCACAGCGTCGACTGGACGCGGCGCCGGCGGCCGGCCGCCGCGACGCCGTCGAGCACGGGCTGGCGCGGCATCGGTTCGCCGTGCAGCGTCGCGTCGAAGATCGACGCGCTGTCGAACGCTTCGGCCAGCACGCCGAACTGGATTGCTTCGAAGTGAAAGCGCAGCAGCGCGTCGCCGTTCGCGCGCGGCGCGTCGGTCAGGTGTTCGCCGATCGCCGCGACGAGGTTCTGCACGGCCGACACGATCGGGCCCGGCACGTCGGGATAGGCCGCATAGCGTTCGGCCTGCGCACGATTGAGCGTGCCCCACGCGCGGGCGAGCCGGTCGAACGCCTTGCGCAACGCGGCGGGCGCGGCTTCCCGCGCGGCCGCGAACGCGAACGGATCGAGCGACGCGCTGTACATCTTGCGGGCGCGATCGAGCAGGTTGTGCGCTTCGTCGACGAGCACGCCGACGCGCCACTGGTTCTGCTGCGCGAGCGTGTGCAGCATCGCGCTGCCGTCGTAGTAGTAGTTGTAGTCGCCGATCACCATGTCCGACCAGCGCGCGAGTTCCTGTGCCAGGTAGTACGGACAGACGTCGTGCGCGAGCGCCGCGGTGCGCACCGTATCGCGATCGAGCAGTCCGGCCTCGATCGCCGCATCGCGCGCGGCCGGCAGCCGGTCGTAGAAGCCTTTCGCGAGCGGGCACGATTCGCCGTGACACGCGTTGTCCGGATGCTCGCACGCCTTGTCGCGCGCGACGAGTTCCAGCACGCGCAGCGGCAGCGCGGACGTGCCGGCGCCGAGCGTCGTTGCCGCTTCGAGCGCGAGCGCGCGGCCGGGTGTTTTCGCGGTCAGGAAAAACACGTGGTCGAGCTCGCCCTCGCCGCATGCCTTCAGCAGCGGGAACACGGTGCCGAGCGTCTTGCCGATGCCGGTCGGCGCTTGCGCCATCAGGCACTGCTCGTCGCGTGCCGCGCGATAGACGGCCACCGCCAGTTCGCGCTGGCCGCTGCGGAACTGTCCGTGCGGAAACGCGAGCGCACGCAGCGCCGCGTCGCGCGCGGCGCGATGGCCCGTCTCGCGTTCGGCCCAGCCGACGAAGCACGCGCACTGCTCGGCGAAGAACGTCGCGAGCGTGCCGGCATCGAGCGTTTCCGTCAGCACGGTCTCGCGCTCGGACACGATGTCGAAATACACGAGCGCGACGTCGATTTCCCCGAGGTCGCGCGCGGCGCACATCAGATGCGCATAGACCTTCGCCTGCGCCCAGTGCAGCGCGCGATGGTTGGCCGGCATCGCGTCGAGGCTGCCGCGATAGGTCTTGATTTCCTCGAGCCGGTTCGCCACCGGATCGTAGCCGTCCGCGCGGCCGCGCACGGTGAGCGTGCCCCACGTGCCGGTCAGCGCGATTTCGGTTTCGTAGCGCGCGCCGCGCTTCGACGTGACCGCGCCGTGCCCGGCAATGCCTTCGAGCGCGGTCGGCGCGGGCGTGAAGCGCAGGTCGAGATCGCCGCGCCGCGCGGTGAACTCGCACATCGCCCGCACCGCGACGACGTAGCTCATGCGGACAACCCCGCCGCCTCGGCGTGCGCAACGCCCTCGCCGGCCCACTCGACGTCGACGACGCGCACCGGCATGCGGTGGGCGATGCAGTACGCGAGCCAGCGCGTCTGGTTGTCCTGCAGCCGGTCGCCCGGGCCCTTCACCTCGATCAGCTCGTAGCGGCGTTCGGCGGGCCAGAAGCGGACGAGATCGGGCAAGCCGGACCGGTTGCTGCGGATATCCGCGAGCAGGCGCGTGAACCACAGCCGCAGGTGTTCGGGCGGCAGGCAGGCGAGCGCTTCGTCGAGCAGTGCGTCCGTCAGCACGCCCCAGAACACGAACGGCGATTGCAGCCCGGCCTTCGTCGCGAAATGCCGGCGGATCGTGTCGCGGTACGCGCCCGAATCGAGCTGCGCGAAGCAGGCATCGAAGGCCGCCGCGCGGCGCACGGCGAAATCGGGCGCATGCAGGTCGGCCGGGCCGCGCTGGAACGGGTGAAAGAACGCGCCGGGCACGGCCGCGAACACGGGCTCCCAGCACAGCAGCCCGAACAGCGAATTGATCAGCGTGTTTTCGACGTAGTGGACCGGCGACGCCGGCTGCGCGAGGTGGTCGCGCACCGCGAACTCGACGCTGACGAACGCGTCGGGACGCGCGAGCACGAGCGTCTCGCGCGGCACGTCGACCGCAGCGGCCGCGCGTTCGACGCGCTGGCCGGCGCGACGCTGCAGGCGCGGCAGCATGCGCTCGACGCGCTGCCGCTCCTCGTCACTCTCGAAGCCGCCGCGCGCGTCGAGCGCCAGCGCGAGCGCGTCGTCGTCGCGCCCGCAGCGTTCGAGCACGCGGATGCGCCGGTGCCGGCTGCCGGGCCACGCGCTGCGCGTGTACACGTCGAGCGCGGCGTCCCAGTCGGCACGGCGTTCGCACGCCTGGCCGAGCGCGAACAGCAGCTTCGCGCGGCGCGTCGCGAGCCACGGTTGCGCGCAGTCGACTGCGTCCAGCGCGCGGATCAGGTCGTCGAACGGCAGATCGTCGGGCCACGCGTCGAGCGCGTCGCGGCACATCTGCAGCGCGAGATACGCGTCGACGTCGCCGCGCTGCTGGAACGCGCGCGACGACGGCGCGATCGGCACGCTTTCGTACTGGAACACGCCGAGATCGGCGAGCACGAATTCACTCCAGTCCTGATGCAGATTGCCGAAGAACATCAGCCGCAGCCGGTCGCACAGCGCGCCGACCGTCACACGCAGCACGCGGTCGTCGCACTGCGCGCACCACGCGTCGAGCGGTTGCGCGACGTCGTGCGCGGGCCGCAGCCGGTCGAGCCAGTCGGACTTGCGCTCGCCCGCATGCGCGGCGAGCGACGGAAAGATGCGCAGCAGATCGGCCTTGGTCGACAGCGCGAACAGTTCGTCGAGCGTGAGCGCCGGCGCCGGATCGACCCAGCCGAGCGCGACGAGCGGCGCAGCGGCGTCGAGCGGGCAGCCGATCTCGTCGTACACGAGCTTGCTCGCGCGGAAATCGGACCCGTTGCGCATCAGCATCCGCACGAGCAGCGCGCGCGACGCCTGCGGCAGCGTCGCGAACTGCCGGACGAACGCGTGCTCGTGCGCATCGAACAGGTCGTCGTAACGCTCGCCGAGCCAGGTCAGCGCGCGTTCGAAATTGGTCAGGTAGTAAAACGCCGGGGGCGTGGGCGAGGCAGGCGTCACGGGGATCGATCACTGTACATTTGTACAGGTCGCAATCATATCAAATGTGACGGACGATGCCGCATGCGGCATCGCCCTTTCGCTGCCCGCCCCGGTCAGAACTGGTAATTCACCGACATGTCGAACACGCCGTTGGTCGACTGCTGCGTGATCGGGCTGCGCGCCGCGCGGCCGACGAGCTGCTCGATCGCGCCGTCCATCGTCACGAACCAGTGCTTGTTCACGAACCACACCATCGTCACGCCGAGGCCGGCCGACTTGATCCCCGCCCCCGACGAATAGGTCGGCAACCCCGAGCGAGCGGCCGCGCCCGGGTTCACGCCGAACCAGCTGTTCATGTAGCGGGAATCGGCGAACGTCACGGTCGGCCCCGCGAACCAGAAGAAGTGTTCGTTGCTGCCCGGCATCGGCATGTACGCGGAGAAATCGCCGGTCCAGCCGTTCGACCCGCCGATGCTGCGCCGGACGTCCGCGCGCAGCACGAGCGGGAAATCCTTCGACACCACGTAGTCGGCCGCGAGTTTCATCACGGGCGCCGCGTTGATGTTGTCGAGACCGTTCAGGTGGCCGAGATCGTCGGCCGAACGGCGTCCGAGGTCATAGCCGACCGACAGGCTCACGCGCCAGTTCGGCCCGCGCAACACGTTCGCGCCGAGCCCCTCGCCGGTCGACAGGAAGAACAGGTCGCGATAGCGGATGTCGAAGTTCGGGCCGCCCATCACGCGATAGCGGTCGGAGCCCGCATAGCGCGGCTGCAGCGTCATCGCGGCGCCGACGCTCACTTGCCAGGTGGGGATATTCGGATCGAAGAGTTTCTGGAGCGGTACGCCCGCCGTGTACTGCCATTCGCCGAGCGGCGAAGGCGTCTGGGCCGACGCGTCGCGGGTGCCGGCGGCGGCGAGCGCGGCGAAGGCCGACAGGCCGGATACGAACCGGCGTGCGCCGGGGGACAGCAACAGGCGAGCAACAGGGGTCAAGGCGGTCTCCGTCGGTTGCGCGAAACGAACCTGAAGGAAAGCGCGTCGCGCTTCATCGGCCGCAACAGCCGGCGGCCTGCCGCGCGAACGTAGCGTGCGCTGAATTAACGGACATCCTACGCGACACGCGCGCAGACGCAAAGCGCCCGTTGTGCACGGGCACTTTGCCGAAATCCGGCATGAGCCGGCGAATGATTGCGGAATCAGAAACGCTCGACGTGATAGTCGCCGGCGAGCGCGGCCGGACTGCGCGTCGACATCATCCGCGAGAAGCCGTCGGCGAGCCGGCCGAGCGCGAGCTGCTTCTGGCTCGCGTCCCAGTGCGTGTAGGTGTCGTACGCGGCATCGTCGAACGAAACGGTGACGGCGACCGGGCGGCCGCTGGCGCGAAAGCCGATCTGCAGCACGCCGCCCGGCAGTTCCTCGATGTGATAGTGCAGCGAGCGCGATTCGAAATAGCGGCCCAGTACCTGAGCGATCGCGCGCTTGTCTGGCGATTGCACGTGAATGTCCATGTCGGTCCTCCTTTTCAAGGTTCGCGCGGCCGCTCGCGGCGCATGGCCTCCGCCCGGCATCCGCATCGGCGGCGGGTTCGACGGCGGATCGCCCTGCGGCAGCCCGTCGGGCACGGGCGGATCGACCGGGTCGTCGTGTCCGGGCGGTGGCGGATCCGGATCGACGTTGGGTGTCGTCGGTTCGGGGCGATGCAGCATGGATGGCGTGTTCATGTCACTCCCGCGCGACGGCGCGCGCATCTCGATGGCGAGGCGAGCGCCCGCAAGCACCGTGCCTGCTCTCGCGCCGCGGCCATCGGGCGTTTGGTTCATCGGTCATTCGTCGTAAGCCGCCATGACGAGCCACATCGTGCGCCCCTCGGCGCTCAGTTGCACGGCGAGCGCGAACGGATCGGACGGCTCGCATCGCGCGATGAGCGCCTGCTGCGCGCGCTCCGGGCCGTCGTAGACGGTGTCGTTCAGTGCGCGTACCTCGTCCTTGCCGTCGAACATGCGGCGCTCCGGCCGATAGACCAGCGATTCGCGTTTCCACGTCGCGAAGCGTTCGCGCACGTGGCCGAAGTCGCCGCCGCAGACGTTCGCGTCGTAACGTATCCTTTCCCTGGCTGCATTCATCACGATGTCCTCTCGTCCATGCCGGACGCGTGCGCGTCGTATCCGCATGCCCGGCCCTCGCCGGCTTGCAAGCGCCGTGCCGCGGACACCGCGGGTACGGCGCTTGCGCCTTCTCATCGACAAGGAGGTTGACCATGACCGTTCACGCCCCCGGCCGCCGCGACGCCGTGTCACCGGCTGCCGGACTGCTCCGGCTCGCCACGTCGCGCCCGCCGTCCGAAGACAAGACGGAGGAGCGCATCGACGAAGGGCTCGAGGAGACGTTCCCGGCCAGCGATCCGCCCGCCGTCGGCGGTGCGACGCGTATCGACCCCGCCAAGCCGTCCGGCGAGCACGAACGTCGCGCGCCGCACGTCCCTTCCCCGCCCCGCGATCACGGCTGACGGCGGCACCCGGCGCGCGGTGCATGGCAGCAGCGGCGCACCGGCGAAATCAGGAGCGATCCGATGAAAGTCCTTGAACGCAGATGGCATGAAATCAGCGGCGCGGCCGGCGTCGCGGCGCTCGCCGCGATCGAAAGCGCGGTGGTGCTGGCAATCGTCACGGTGACGGGTATCGGTCACTGACGTCCCGCACCGACCGGCCGCGGCGCCGCCGTGGAAGATGTACAAGCGCGGTGGCAAATTTCTCCGTCGCCCGGCCGCCCAGGCCCGGCGTGCGCGCCGTGCGCGCGGCACGCGACCTGCTCCCGTATCGTTCCGATCACGAAGGAGGCGTTCATGTATCGCGTCAACGAGATCATGTCGCGCGACGTAGTGTGCGTCGCGCCGACCGACACGATCCGCCATGCGGCCGAATTGATGCAGCGCTTCGATATCGGCGTGCTGCCCGTGTGCGACGGCACCGAACTCGTCGCGATCGTGACCGACCGCGACCTCGCGGTGCGGGCGCTGTCGCACGGTCATTCGCCCGATACGCCGGTTCAGGCGGTCGCGTCCCGGCCGGTGCAGTGGTGCGTCGAGGACGATGGCGTCGGCGACGTCCAGCAGCGGATGGCCGACGTGCAGTTGCACCGGTTGCCGGTGCTCGACCGCAGCCTGAAGCTGGTCGGCATGGTGTCGCTCGGCGACATCGCGACGCGCGCCGGCGGTCCGGCGCGCGACGAGCTGGCCAATACGCTCGAGGACGTATCGCTGCCGCGCCGCCGTTGATCGGCGTCCCTCATCACCTCGCGGCCCGTTCTCCCGGCGCATTGCCCGCGCGGCGAATTCGCATGCGCACCGGGTTGCCGCTACGATCAGGAGGTTTTCGATGACAACGGACAAACCGTCGCGCGACCCCGCGCACATCGTCGGCACCCGTCCGCGCACGGCCGTCGGCGGACCGGGGCCCGACGTGATGGCCGCCCGCACGTTCGAAGGCGATCGCGTGCTGACGATGGATGGCGACGACGTCGGCAAGCTCACCCACATCATGCTCGACGTGCGCGCCGGGCGGGTCGCGTATGCGGTCGTGTCGTCGGGCGGCCTGCTCGGGTTCGGCGACAAGCTGCTCGCGGTGCCGTGGAACGCGCTCGTCCTTGATGCCGAGCGCGAGTGTTTCGTGCTGCCGGTCAACACCGAACGCGTGCGCGAGGCGCCCGGTTTCGACAAGAGCCGGTGGCCCGCGATGGCGGACCCGGAATGGGCCGAAGCACTGCATGCGTACTATGGCCGCTCGCCGTACTGGCTGATCGAGGAAGGCGAAACGGCGCTCGATTCGCCGCCGTACGAGGCGTCGCCGGGCGGCCCCGAGGACGGCACGCGGCAGCACTGACGCCTAGCCGCCGGAAAGCCGATCACTGCGCGGCGGCCACCGTCTTCGCGAGTTGCCGCGCGGCACTCAGGTGCGCGTTCAGCGTCGGCAGCGTGCGGGCCGCGAATGCGCGAAGCTGCGGATCGCGGCCCTCTTTCGCCTCGGTTTCGTAAAGCCGGACCGCCGCTTCGTGCGCGCGGGGCCCGGCCAGCGCCACGTACGCGGCATCGAACGCGCGCCCGTCCTTCGCCCGCAATGCCGTTACCTCTGGATCGACGAGCATGCGCGTCTGCACCGGCACGCCCTTTTGCGCACCGATATGCCGCAATTCGTCCGCGATACGCGCGTGATCGTCGACCATCCTGCGGGCGAACGCCTTCACGTCCGCGTTCGACGAGCGGTCGAGCGCGAGCTGGCCGGCCTGCCGTTCCACCTTGCCGATCATGCCCGCCTTGTCGACGAATTCGGCATCGATACCGATCGGTCGTTGGGTCAGGCCAGCCTCGTCGGCGGTCGGGCCGGGGCGGATGACGCCGGGCGCGACCTGCGCGGATGACGCGGGCGGCGCCTGCGCGTGCGACAGCGCGGATGTCAGGATACTGACGGCGGCCGTCAGCACGATGGCCATCGGCCGCCGCGTGCCGGGTTTCATTCGGTGGAGTGTCGTCATCCGGGCCTCCGTGTCGGGCGACGGAGCGGGCCGGCCGCCCGGTTTGCCGTCACGCGGGACGATGGGCCGACGTGAAGAAATCGGTCCACGCGCCGTTGTGCCACGCGCCCTCGGTACGCTCGACCGACAGCGCGCCGGCCGCGAGCATCGTCCGCTCGGCGAACGTGATCGTGCGCCGCGTCACGTGCGCGGCCAGCACGACGCCGTTCTCGCATTGCTTGAGCGCGCCATGCCCCTCCGGCGCATCGCCGCGCATCCGGCCGAGCGCGCCGCACAACGCGCCGACATAGCCGCCGACGAGCGGCACGCCGATCCACGCGAGCGGCGAATGAAGCCCGACCAGATAGAGCAGCGCGGCCCCGGCGAGCCCGACGATCGCACCGATGGCCACGCCTTCCAGCGCGCCGAGGCCGCCCGGCCGCGCGGCGGAGTCCGCATAGACGTCGCCGCCGAGCCAGAACAGCGCGTGCTGTCCGGGCGGATTGAGAAAGAAGACCTTCACGTCGTCCCGATGCATGGCGTGGCCGCGCAACTGTTCCGCGCAGCGTTCCGCCTGTTCGAGCCGCGAGAAACGGCCCGCGATGATGGTGTCCATGTCGAACCTCCTGCCCGGTGACGCGCAGGGCCGCGGACGTGCGACGCCCGGTCGGCCCGGCGCTGGCCCGCGCATCACGTTACTTCCGGCGGATCTGCAGCTTGTCGCGCACGCCGCTCACGCCGTCGACGTCGTGCGCGACGCGGATCGCGGTCGCGCGTTGCCGCTCGTCGGGCACGTTGCCCGTCAGTTCGACCACGCGATCGTGAACCTGCACGTCGATGTCCGCGGAAGCCAGCCCGCGTTCGGCGACGAGCGCGGCCCGGACGCGGGACGCGAGCGTCGCGTCGCGGATCTGGCCCCCGACGGCCGACGCCTGGCTCGCGAGCTTCGCACGCGTGCCCTCCTCGGCGGCTGCGTAGCGGGGTGTCGCGATCCATGCACACGACAGCATCAGTATGCTCGCGATCGGCACGACCGGCGTCCTGCGTCGGCTGCGTGCAGGCCGGCGGCAGCCGCCGTCGCGCCGCATGCTTTCCGTTGCGTCCATCGCGTCTCCTTTTCGTATGCGGCCGAGTGGCCAGGGGGCCGGCCCGCCGGGCCGCGTGCGCGCCGCTATCGGTCGCGCGGCTTCCCGTCGCCGGCGTCGTCCGGTACGACGTCGACGATCACGCTCGCGAGCGTCGGCATGTCGACCGGCTTGCACAGATACGCATCGAACCCGGCGGCCATCACGCGGCGCCGGTCGGCCGTGCCGGCGTGCGCGGTCACCGCCACGACAGGCAGATGCCCGCCGCCGTTCGGCAAATGCCGGATCTGGTCGAGCAGCCAGTAGCCGTCGCCGTCCGGCATCGCGAGATCCGACAGCACGACGCTCGGCTGCTGCCGCTCCACCGCCGCGAGCGCATCGTGCCCCGAACGCGCGGTCGATACCTGTGCGCCCATCGTCTTGAGCGCCGCCGCGAGGCTGGTCCGCGACGTTGCGTCGTCGTCGACCACCAGCACGCGCTGGCCGTCGAGCGCGACCGTATCGGGAGCGCCTCGCGCGCGCGACGTCTGCCCCACCGGATCGTCGGCGTCCCAGCCGGCCGGCAGCGTCACCGTGACGGTCGTTCCGCGCCCGGCGCCCGCGCTCGTCGCGACGACCTCGCCGCCGTGCAGCTGCGCGATATTGCGCACGATCGACAGGCCGAGCCCGAGGCCGCGCTTGGGCGACGTGAACGCGCCTTCCGGCCGGCTGAACGTCTCGAACAGATGCGGCAGGCGTTCCGGCGCAATGCCTTGCCCGGTGTCGGAAACCGACAGCCGCACGCGTTCGCCCGCGCGCGTCAGCGAAACGTTGATGCGGCCGCCCGGCGGCGTGAACTTGATCGCATTCGACAGCAGGTTGGACAGGACCTGACGCAGGCGTTCGCCGTCCGCCGGAATCACGCAGGCGGGCATCGCGTATTCCGTCGACAGCACGAGCCCGTTCGCCTGCGCGGTCGCGTCGAGTTCACGCGCCGCGTCGCGCACGATCCGCACGAGATCGACCGGCACGCGCTCGAGGCGCAGCCGGCCGGTCGCGAGCGACGATGCGTCGAGCAGGTCGGCGACCATGTGCGACAACGACCGTGCGCTGCGATCGATCGCGGCGACCGCCTGCTGCACGAAACCCGGCCCGTCGGCATTGCGCAGTACCTCGACCCAGCCGTAGATCACGTTCAGCGGCGTGCGCAGTTCGTGCGACACCGTCGCCAGCAGCTCGTCCTTCAGCCGGTTCGACGCGTCGGCCTGTACGCGCGCGTCGCGGGCGCCGCGCAACGAACGAAGGTGGTGGCGTTCGTCGCGGCGGCGTTCGCCCGCTTCGCGCAGCGTCAATGACAGGCCCGTGCAGTTGCCCTGCGCGTCGACGATCGGCGACGCGGCGAACGTAGCGCGAAAACGGCCGCCGTCAGGGCGCACGCACAGTACGTCGAGCGGCCCGACCGGCGCGCGCAGGTCCGCGAACGATGCGGGCACCGGATGCCGGCGCAACCAGCGCGGCGCGATCATCGTGACGATGTCCCGTCCGTTCGCCTGGGCCGTATCGATGCCGAAGATGCTTGCCGCGGCCGGATTCCAGCTGGTGATCCGGCGCGCGGCGTCGGTCCCGACGATGGCATCGGGCGACGCGTCGACCACGCGGCGCAGCAGCCCGTCGTCGGGCGCAGCCGCGACGGACGACGGCTCGAGGTGCGGCGGGTACGAGCCGCCGTCGTCGTCATCGATCTCGCGCAGACGATCGTTCGCGAGCAGCGGCTTCACGGCCGTCACCAGCACGCATTCGACGAAACTGATCGCGACGAACGCGCCGGCTTGCGCCAGCAGCGTCGCCAGCGGCGCGTCGCGCCACCACAATGCGCCGATCACGCCGACGCTCGCGGCGGTCGCGACGAGTCCGCCGGCGAACGACGTCAGCCATGCGGCAGCCGCCACGCCTGCGTAGAAAGGCAGCGGCGCAAAGGGCGCGTGCTGGCCGACAGCCCGAATCGCCCACGCCTGCAGCGCGGACGCAAGCCCGACGGCCAGCACGACCCATGCACCCTGCCGCAACACCTCACGGGTCAGAGTCCTCATTGCATCCTTGCATCGCACCGGCTGCCGTCGTGCGGGGCATGCCGCCAGTCGGCCATCCGGCATGCCGTCGAACGCGCCGGGCGAGCGTGAACGCGTCAGCAAACGGCGTGCCTGGCCGGGGCTGGCAGTCGGGTTCGCGGCAACGGCAGGCGGGACCGTGCGCCCGCTCGGGGCCGTGGCCGATCAGGTCGTCGCCGATCTCACGGCGCGCGCGGGCGCACCGTGCGGCCGGCCACTTTTTTCATCGACTTCCTGTAAAAAAGCGCCGGTAGCGACCGGATGGAGCGTCGCGCGCCGAATGCGCGGAAAACCGATGGGCGATTCCTTTCGTGCCGCTCGCCCGCATTGGAAATTCCTATTCAGCGGCACCTTCGTGGTCGTTTCGCTGTCGATGATAAATATTGCAATCAACGGGATGCGTGATGCCGTTTTTCAAAACGGCCCGCGAACGCCTATGGGTGAATCCGCCAACCGGACGAAGCAGCGCGCAGACGACCGCCGGCTGTCCGGCCGGTCCGCCGCGATGCGCACGCTGCTCGGCCGTATCGAGAAAATCGCGCCGACCCGCGCGAGCGTGATGATTGCCGGCGAAAGCGGGGTCGGCAAGGATATCGTCGCGCGCCGGCTGCACGATCTGAGCGCCCGGCGCGACGGCCCGTTCGTGCCGATGAACTGCGGCGCGATTCCGCCTGACCTGGCCGAGGCGCAATTGTTCGGGCACGAGAAAGGCAGCTTTACCGGCGCGGTCACGCAGCGTGAAGGGTTCTTCGAAGCCGCGCGCGGCGGCACGCTGCTGCTCGACGAGATCGCGGAGATGCCCGCGGCGCTGCAGGTGAAGCTGCTGCGGGCGATCGAGTCGAACACGATCGTGCGGGTGGGCGGCACCGAATCGATTCCGCTCGACGTGCGGTTCGTGTCGGCCACCCGCCACAATCCGGCCGACGCCGTGCGCGACGGCCGGTTGCGCGAGGACCTGTTCTACCGGCTCGCCGCGTTCGCGATCTACGTGCCGCCGCTGCGCCAGCGCGACGGCGACGTCGAGACGATCGCGCGGGAATTCGTCGACACGCTGAACGCACGGCATCGCTCGCACAAGCGGCTGACCGACGCGGCGATCGCCGCGTTGCGCGCGTATTCGTGGCCCGGCAACGTGCGCGAGCTGCACAACACGATCGAGCGCGCGTACATCCTGTCGGACGAAGGCATCGAGGTCGCGCTGCCGAAGCAGCCGGTGCCGGCCCTCGACAGCACGTCGGAAGGCGCGATGGCGCTGCCGCTCGGCGCGACGCTGCACCACGCGCAGCAACACTTCATCGCGGCGACGCTGCGTCACTTCGACGGCAACAAGCCGCGCGCGGCCAAGGCCCTCGGCATCAGCCTGAAGACGCTCTACAACCGGCTCGCGCTGATGCGCGACCAGGACGGTTCGTGAGCGGCGCAGCCCGCGAGCCGCCGCTGCGTCAGGCGACCTTGAACTGGCCGACCGTCGTCGCCAGCGCGTTCGCCTGCGACTGCAGCGCGGTGGCCGCCGCGGTCGACTGTTCGACGAGCGCCGCGTTCTGCTGCACCATTTCGTCGAGCTGCGTGACCGCGCGGTTCACTTCCTGGATGCCGCGCGTCTGCTCGTTCGCCGCGTGCGTGATCTCGGAGATGATGGTCGTCACGTTCGACACGTTGGACACGATCTCGCGCATCGTGTCGCCGGCCTGGCGTACCTGGCCGGACCCGGCCGACACGCTCGCGACCGTCGATTCGACCAGCACCTTCACTTCGCGCGCGGCTTGCGCGCTGCGCTGCGCGAGGCTGCGCACTTCCTGTGCGACGACCGCGAAGCCGCGGCCCTGTTCGCCCGCGCGGGCCGCTTCGACGGCCGCGTTCAGCGCGAGGATGTTGGTCTGGAACGCGATCCCGTCGATCACGCCGATGATGTCGCCGATCCGGCCCGACGCCTCCTCGATCTTCCCCATCGTCGCGACCACGTCCGACACGACCACGCCGCCGTGCGACGCGATCCGCGACGCGGCCGCCGCGCGTTCGTCGGCCTGGCTCGCGGCCGCCGCCGACTGACCGACGGTCGCGGTGATCTCTTCCATCGACGCGGCGGTTTGCTCGAGGCTTGCCGCCGCCGATTCGGTCCGCGACGACAGGTCCTGGTTGCCCGCCGCGATCTCGTTCGCGGCCGTGCGCACCGATTCGCTGGCGTCGCGGATCTGGCGCATCACGTGGTTCAGCTTGTCGACGAAGCTGTTGAACGAGCGCGCGATGTCGGCGACTTCGTCGCGGCCGTCGGCCGGCAGGCGCTGCGTCAGGTCGCCGGCGCCCGAGCCGATCGCGGCCATCGCCTGGCGCACCTGCGACAGGCGGCGGAACGCGGTTGCGGTGATCGCGCCGATGATCAGCGACGCCACGCCGACGATCACGATCAGCGTGATCAGCGACGCGGTCAGCAGCGAACGCATCCCGGCCGTCGCTTCGGTCTTGTCGAGCAGCACCAGCGCGTACCAGTCGGTGCCCGGCACCGGTTTCGCGCGCACCAGCTTCGCGTCGCCGCCGACGCCGACCTCGACCGGCGCGCTCGCCGCCGCGATCGACGCCACGCCCAGCGAGCCGAGTTCGGGCGAGACGTCGGCGACCGGCTTCAGCGTGAGCTTCGCGTCCGGGTGCGCGACCACGTGGCCGCTGCTGTCGATCAGCATCCCGAAGCTCGCCGGCGTCGGGCGGATCGACTTGACGTTGGCGATCACGCTGTCCATCGACACGTCCGCGGCGACGACGCCCTTCAGCGCGCCGTCGCGCAGGATCGGCACCGCGAACGTGACGACGAGGTTGCCGGTGCCGGCATCGACGTACGGCGGCGTGACGACCGGCTTGCCGGCCTGCGCGGCCTGCTTGTACCACGGGCGGCCGGTCGGGTCGTAGTCGGGCGGGATGCCGGTCGGATCGGAGAAGTGGAACGCCTTGTCGGCGTAGCCGGCGTAGACGTTGGTGAAGCCGCCGGCCGCGGCCATCTGCTTGAACACCGGCAGCGGATCGGGGGTCAGCGCGGCATCCTGCAGCGACGCGATCATCCGGCTGCGGGTCGCGACCCAGTCGGCGATCCCGACCACGTGACCGCTGGCGACGGAGGTCAGGTTGCGGTCGATCGCGTCGTCGTTGTACGAGCGTGCGATGAAATAGTTGATCAGGGTCGTGGCGACGAGCGCGAATACGACGATGGCGACGCACGCGGCGAGAATGCGGGCGCGAATGGACGAGAACATGGCAACGACTCGGTAAGGGAGCGCGAACGCCCGGTGGACGAATTCACCGGGTAAACGGCAATCGCGCCGCTTACTTGAGGTCGTTGTGACAATTCAGTGAAACGTATGACGAAAGCCGCCGGCGACTGTCGGCGGATCGTCAGGATGGCCGGCGCCAACGGGCATGTGGCATGTCGGTGCGGCACCCGGCCGCCGCGCGTTACAGCCGATGGCTCGGGCGCGGATCGGCGTCCGCGGGCGCCGCGTTGGCGCGGGTGTCGCGGTCGAACTCGTCCTTCTGGCGCATCCGCTCGCGCAGGTTGCGGATCGCGAACACGTGGATGTAGTCGTGCACGCGCGCACCGGACGACAGCGCGCGCACTTCGTCGTCGAGCATCGCGCGCAGCTGATCCGCGCCGATCGCACGCTGTTCGGCGGCTTCCTTGAGTGAATCGAGCAAATTGTCCTTGGGCATCGACGGACTCCTGACGGTCGAGGAACGAAAAGATGGCGGTACCGGAAGCTTAAAGACTAGACAGATACGCGGCGTACGATGCGCCGGCACGTGTTTGCGCGCGATCAACGGCACGTTGCGTGCCGCCGCGCCGATCCGTTTCCGAACCGACCCCGCGCGGGGTTCGCGGTGCACGTGGCCCGCGAACGAGACTGGAAGCCCTGCCACGCCACCCCGGGGCGCGGCACTGACGACGGGCGGCAGGTGAAACGCACGCGCGACGCCGATGCAGACGCGAACTTAGACCGGCCGAAATCATGCGTCAAGCGGCGCCCCGCGTGTGCCGTCCATTCGTCGAACGAACCTGCCGGCCCGGCCGGTCGACTGCCGCGCGTGTCAGCGGATTCCGATACGCGTCGCGCAATTTCCTGACAGCGACTTCAGCGCGCGCCGCTTGGCAGCGCACCGTCGCCGCACGATACTGATCACATGAACCAGGCGTTCATACCGGAACATCGCTCAGCTGGCCATCGAGCCGGCACGCGGGGTTCCGCGCAGGAGACCAATCATGGCACATCGCAACTTGCCGGGCCGGGACGGCCAGCGGCGCGCGTCGGGCAACGCGCGCGCCCTGCCCGCCCGGGCCGCGTCGGCCGGCAACCGTCCGTCCGACGATCTCGACACCCTGCTCGCGCTCGCCCGCGAGGCCGGGTTGCTCGTCACGCTCGACGGGCAGATCGGCCGCGAAAAGTATCAGAGCGTCGTGGGGTCGGTTCTCGCGTTGCAGCGGTTCGCCGCGGCGCTCAGCGCGCGAACCGAAGCCGACGCGCCGGCCGTGTCCGAGCCGCGTCGCAAGGCGCGCCCGGGCTGGCCGCATGCGAATCGTCTGCGCAGCCGCACGTGCAGCGCATGCGCGCCGCTCCGTGTCGCTCATCCGCATTCGCGGGTACGGCGCGGCGCGGGCCGCCGGCACGACCTGCGATCGGTTCTTCGTATCCTCTGATCTGAGCGCGTCACCGACGCACGGCACGAGGCGACTGCCATGCCCGCGCGCTGCCGTGCAGGCTTCCAGGTTCGCCGTGGTCCGTGCCGAAGCGACCGCGCGATGACGCGCCGCTCGACGCGGCCGCGTTCAAAACCATTCCTGCGGGAAAGTGAATTCGACGGGGCCAGGCGGAAAGCGGACGGGGTGACTTGCACCCCGCCCGTCCTCCAAGGCAACCGTCGGTTGCCTACCCTCGTGCCAGAGAGTTCCCGGTCGGATGACGCGCCGGACGAACACGTGGCGCGGCTCCCGAAAATGATGTGACGGCGGCGCGTGCGACGGTGATCGTCCCTCGCATACCGGCGCGGTTGCCGTCGCGACTGCACGACCAACCCGCCGCGTCTCCGGATGTTCCATCACTGTCTCACGCGATGTGCGTCGCGTTTCTGATGCAGGTCAATCCAAACCCGCTTCGGTCGCGATGACGCGCGATTCAGTCCGCGCCACGCACCAGCAACACGGGCACCTGCGCGAGATGCGCGACGCGCCGCGCGACGCTGCCGATCAGCCAGGCGGCGATGCCGCGACGGCCATGCGTGCCGACCACCAGCAACTCCGCGCGCCAGTGCACGGCATCGCGCATCAGCGCATGGGCCACGTCGTCGCTGGTCGGGCGCGTTTCGACGATGCCGCGCTTGGTCGGATTGCCGGTCGCATGGAACAGCGGGCCGATCTTCGCGAGCGCATCCTCGCCCTCCGCGCGGTACGCATCCTCGAGCGCGCGCACGGGCACGACATCGGTCAGACGAACCGCGCGATCGATCACGTACGCCGCATACAGCAACGTCGTCGGCGCCGCGAAGCCGAGCCCGACGCGCACCGCGTGCAGCGACGGCTCGCTGCCGTCGACCGCGAACATCAGCCGCTGCAGCGCGCCGTCCGACGGCCGCGCATAGGTGCCCGGCACGATCAGCAGCGCGCAGCGCGCGCGTTTCGTCAGCGTGTCCGACATCGCGCCTTCGACGAGCCGCAACAGCCCGTGATGCGGATTCGCGCCGATCACCAGCACGTCCGCATGCCACGTCGACGTATCGTTCACCAGTGCGTCCGCCACCGAGCCGCCCGTGACCGACGTATCGACGACCGTCTGTTCGACGTCGATGCCGTTGTCGGCGAACAGCGCCGCGATCCGCTCGCAGGTGGCGTGCGCTTCGCGCGTCATGTCCTCGCGCGCGGACGTCAGCAGCGCATCGATGCGCGGAATGTCGGGCAACACGAGGCGCGGATTGTCGATCGCGCAAATGATGCGCAATCGCATGCCGGGGCTCAGCAGCGTACGCACGTAGCGCGCGGCGGTCAGCGATTCGGGCGTCGGGTCGACGGCCAGCGCGATCCGCGCGAGCGTCGGGATGGGCTGGGCAGGCTGCATGGCGAAGGCCTCCGTGCGTGCACGTCGTCGCTGAACGACGACGGGCGCTTCGCGCGGCAGCGGCGCGCGGCGGCCGGACAGCCGCCGCGGTCGCAGGGATCGGCGGATGCCACGCGAAGCGCGGACAAGCAATGCGTTCGTTCAGCATAGGCCGTCCGGCCCGCGCATGCATGATCGCGATCAACGATCGCGCGGCACCCTGCCCGCGCCGGCTTACGACTTCGTCGGCATCGATGCGGCCGGACGGTTCGCGTAGAACAGCGCGTACGCGATGCCGAGCAGCACGATCCACACCGGCCCGATCACGAGCGCGACGCGCGTATCGGGCGTGAACGCCATCAGCACGACGACCAGCGCGAGAAACCCGAGCGCGACGAACGAACCGAGCGGATAGAACGGCACGCGAATCGGCAGGCGCGCGATCTTGTCGGCCGACAGCGTGCGGCGAAAACGCATCTGCGCGATCAGGATCACGCACCACGTCCAGATCGCGCCGAACGTCGACACCGACGTGAGCCACGTGAACACGTGCTGCGGCGCGAGATAGTTGAGCAACACGCCGATCAGCAGCAGCGCGACCGACACGGCCACGCCGTACACGGGCACGCCGCTGCGGTTCACGCGACCGAGCGCGGCCGGCGCCTGGCCTTGCTGCGCGAGGTTGTAGAGCATCCGCGCGGTGCTGAACAGGCCGCTGTTGCACGACGACAGCGCCGCGGTCAGCACGACGAAGTTGATGATGCCGGCGGCGGCGGGAATGCCGAGCCGCGAGAACGTCATCACGAACGGGCTGCCCTGCGTGCCGATCTGGTCCCACGGATAGAGCGACATGATCACGAACAGCGCGCCGATGTAGAAAATCAGCACGCGCCAGAACACCGAGTTCACGGCCTTGGTCAGCGACTTCTCCGGGTTGCGCGCCTCGCCGGCCGTGAGGCCGAGCATCTCGACGCCGAGATACGCGAACATCACGATCGGCAGCGCGGCGATCACGCCGTTGATCCCGTTCGGCATGAAGCCGCCGTGCGACCACAGGTTCGAGATGCCGGTCGCGATGCCGCCGTTGCCGATGCCGAACGCGATCATCAGCCCGCCGCCGATGATCATCAGCACGATCGTGACGATCTTGATCAGCGCGAACCAGAATTCGAATTCGCCATACAGCTTGACCGCGATGAAGTTCACCGAGCCCATCGCCATCAGGGCCGCGAGCGCCCAGATCCAGTTCGGCACGCCGGGAAACCACATGTGCATGTAGACGCCGACCGCCGTGATTTCCGCCATGCAGGTGACGATCCACACGAACCAGTAGGTCCAGCCGGTCAGGTACCCGGCGAGCGGGCCGAGGTAGTCGCGCGCATAGCGGCTGAAGGCGCCGGCGACCGGGTTGGTGATCGCCATTTCGCCGAGCGCGCGCATGATCAGGAAGATCGCGAGGCCGCCCAGCAGATAGGTCAGCAGGATGGCCGGGCCGGCCGTGCGGATTGCGGTGGCGGAGCCGAGGAACAGGCCGACGCCGATCGTCGCGCCGAGCGCCATCAGGTTGATGTGCCGTTCTTCCAGCCCGCGGTGCAACTGGTCTTCTGGTTGTTTCAAATCCGTCTCCTGGCAGCCGCGAGCGGGCCGCCGTCATTGTGTCGATGACAAGGCGCGCCTGTTCATGCCGAGTGTGGCAGCCGAAAACGAAATAATCGCCGCTGTCGATTTCCGAATAAGAAACGACACGGATACCGCGTCAATCCGGTTGGAATTGCCGCGGATTATCCGAATTTCCCGGAACAATCCGGAAAAACGGATCGAGCCCTTCACGGAATACACCCGAGCGGCCCGCGCGACGCGGCTGTGCGCGTGGCGAGCGGCAACGGGATCCATCGCTTTCGGCGCGAACGACCGCGCGTCGAATGTGCGCAATTTCGCGCACGCAATATGCAGGCGGGATTATAGGGAGGATCGGCGATTTAACGCCAGGTGATTTTGGGGAAAATCGCGGTGCGTGAAAGCGGTGATCGGATTCGAATGCGCGCGGCGCAGCGCGCGCATTTATTTCGACAACGTCGCCCGCACCGTATATTCGCCGTCGAGCCGGCCCTGCTCGGGCCGCACGAAATAACGCGACGAATCCAGATCGGCCGGCAGCGGCTCGACCGGATAACCGTGCTTTTCCCACGCATCGAGGCCGCCCTTCAGCGCGCGGATGTTGTGGATCATCTTCTTGCGCTGCATCTTCGCGATCAGGCGCTTCGCGGTCGCCTCGTTCGGGCACACGCAATAGACGACGATCGGCCGTTTCAGCACTTCCGGATCGAGCAGATCGGGCGAATCGAGATCGACCGGCACCGCGCCCGCAATCCGGTATGGCTCGCGTTCGCGAATCGCCTTGGGCCGCGCGTCGAAGATCAGCGGCGGTTCGCTGGACGTCATCATCTCGACGAGCTGCGGCGGCGAAATGCGCACCTGCGCGAGATAGCGGCGGAACTGCACGCGGCGCACCCAGCGGTACAGCAGGAACGTGATGAAGATCGCGAGGAACGCGTCGAGGATCGTGCCGCCGCTCGCGCGCACCCACAGCACGAACTGGACGATCTGGTCGTGAATCGCCGCGCCGCCGATCAGCCAGAACGCCGCCCACAGCGACGCGCCGGCCAGATCCCAGAACAGAAACACGCCGATGCCGATCGCGGTCGTGCCGAGCAGCGGCGCCGACACGAGGCCGAGGCCCGGCAGGAATTTCGACAGCACGAGCAGCGGCGCGCCGTATCTTTCGAACACGTTACGCGCGAAGCGCAGCGTCGTGTCGAGCGACAGCGAGAAGCGCACGAGGCCGTTCAGCAGACGCCGGCCGCGCGTGCGGCCCATGAAGAACCACAGCGAATCGGCCAGCATCGTCGCGCCGATCGCCGCCGCGAACATGCTGACCCAGGACGCCTGCCCCATCGCCGCCATCGTGCCGCCGAGAATCAGCATCGGCACGGCCGGCACCGGCACGCCGAGCTGCGTGATCAACACGCTCGCGAACACGGCCCACGGGCCGAGCGACGATGGAATAGCAATGGGAAAGTGCCACACGGCGGCGCTCCTGGAAGACATGCAGGCCGCGCGACGGGGCCGTCGGTACGGCGGCGCAACGGCCGCCGCGGCACGTCCGCGACCAACCGGTGCATCATGCGCATTCTAAACGGGTTTGGCCTCGACCGCGCGGAACGCGGCCGTCGGCACGGGCTTTGCGCCGGACGTGACGCGCCCGTGACAGTCACGCGTCGGAGCGCTGCGCGAGCTGGGCGACGTGTTCCGCGTAGTCGGGAAACTCGGCCGCCAGCGCGGCCGCATCGGCCAGCTCGAATTCCGCGAACTCGAACCCCGGCGCAACCGTGCAGCCGACGAGCGCGACGTGCTGCGGCGACGCGCAGCGCGCGCCGAACCAGCTTCCGGCCGGCACGACCGCCTGGAACACGGTGCCGGGATGCGTGAGCGGATTGCCGAGCCGGTGGATCGTCAACCCGTCGCGCGCGTCGAGTACCCACACTTCGATCGGGTCGCCCGCATAGAAATGCCAGACCTCGTCGGAGCGGATGCGGTGCCACGACGAATACGCGCCGTCGCACAGCAGGTAGTAGATCGCGGTCGACGCGGCACGGGGCGCGCCGTCGGCCGGACGCACGACCGAATCGGTCGCGCGGTAGGTTTCACGGAAATAGCCGCCTTCGGGATGCGGCTGCAGGTCGAACTGGCGAATCAGGTCGGGCGCGGAAATCGGCATGGCAGATGACGTCGGTAAGGTAGGAAACCGGCATCCGGCGGCCTGCCCGATCTCGATTTACGCGCTCGGATGCCGCCGGATGTCCCTGCGTCGATCGCCGCGGCCATGCGCGCGGCGATCGAGCGGACACCGGCCGATGCTGCCAGAACTGCGTGCCGGGATGCAACCGTCGACGCGCAATCGCGCACCGGCGAGCGTATCGGCAGTGCGGCGCCGCGCGCCGGATCGCTCGCGCCGACGGCCGGCCCGGCGCGCGGCGCTCGGCCGACCGCGGATGTGTGCGCCGCGTCGGCCGCCGTACCGCCCGTCGTCGATCATGCGGCCGCCGACGCCCCCGCCTCGCCATGCCGCACCAGCAGCACGGGCCGGTCGGCCGCGCGCAGCAACGATTCCGCCACGCTGCCGAGCAACAGCCTGCGCAGGCCGTGTCGCCCGCTCGTGCCCATCACGATCAGATCGGCGTCGGCTTCGGCCGCCGTGCGCATCAGCACCGTCGCGATGTCCTCGCCGTACGCGTCGAGCGCGCGCACCGTGCCGCGCACATGCTGCCGCGCGAGCGCCGCTTTCGCATCGTCGAGCACCGGCGTCGCGGCGTCGGCCGCGGCGGCATCGCCGTCGCGCTCGGCCGCGAAGCCGGCGTCGACGTCGACGAGCTGCGGCCGATGCTCGACGACGTACGCACAGGTCACTTCGCCGCCGGACGCCGTCGCGATCCGGATCGCCTCGTTCAGCGCGAGACGCGCGCTCGGGCTGCCGTCGAGCCCGACGAAAATCCGCTTGTACATGGTCCGTCCCTCCGACCGGGCGCGCGTCGCGCACTGCGCCGCCACGACCCGTTACCGCAAGCCGGCCCGGCGCCGGCTTGCCTGCCGAACAGTCTGCCCCACGTGCCGACGCGCGCGTTGACGCGCGTCAAGCGCGCCTCGCGCGCCCGCTGCCCCACGCCGTTTGCCGCAATTTCAACCGACCCCATTACAAAAAATGTGTAAAACGCGCACAATTTCATCTTGAAAATAGTCGTTGCACGCAGCCGGTGCGAGTTTTCCCGGTTTTGCCGCGCTGCCCGAGTGCCCCGGGTAGCCCGAATAACAGAATGGCCATCGAATGACCGCCAGTGGAACCCCGACGCGTGACGCCAGAGGGCCCACGCGCCTCCAGACCATGTTACGCCAGCCGTTCGCGGCCGGCGTCGTCGCGCTGTGCGCGGGCGCCGTGCTGTCGCTCGGCGTCGCGCTGCTGGTGCGCGAGCAGTGGCAAGGCGCCGTTCACACGCGTTTCGAACGCCGCACGTCGCACGTGACCGCGATGCTGCGCCACGAACTGCAGGCCGGTGTCGCCGTGCTCGAAGGCGCGCGCGGCGCGTTCGGCCTCGTCCCGGACATGACGCCCGGCCAATGGCGCCGGTATGCGGAGACGCTCGATCTCGACAGCGGCCGCTCGCCGGTCCGGCAGATCGGCTATGCGCCGCTGACGCCCGCGGCGCGCGCCGCGCTGGCCGGCGCGAAGCCGCTGCCGGCCGATCCGCTCGCGGCTGCGACGCTCAGCGCGCCCGTCTCGAACTCGCCGGTCGTGCGCTTCGGTGCGTCCGACGCGGCGCCGCTCACGCGCGCGCTGCGCACCGGCGATATCGCGCTCGGCGTTCACCCTGCCGACGACGACACTTCCCGCGACGCCCGTACCCTGACGCTGTTCCTGCCCGTGGCGTCTTCGCCGCTGGCGGCCGCCAAGCCCTCCGGCACGCGGGAAGGCGGCGCCGACGGGATGCTGTTCGCGGCGCTGAGCCCGCGGCGCCTGATCGAGCGCGCGCTCGATGCGGAGCGCGGAATCGACCTGTGGATGACCGCCGGCGGCGATGCGCGCGCGATCGCCAGCGTCGAGACGACGACCGACGAAGCATCGGCGTCGCCCGACCTGATGCGGCGCACCGATGTGCTGAATTTCGGCGGCACCGCGCTGACGCTCGCCTATTCCGCGGACGGCCGGCCGAGCGCGACCGGCGCGCAGCGTGCGGCCGGCACCGTGCTCGCCGCCGGGCTGATCGCGTCGTTCGCGTTCGCGGCGCTCGTCCATGCGTTGCTGCGCGGGCGCGCCGACGCCGGTGCAAGCAGCCGCGGCATCCTCAACGAGGCGCGGATGATGGGCATCATCCGTTCGTCGATGGAAGCGATCATCACGATCGACGAGAAGCAGACGGTCGTGATCTTCAACCCGATGGCCGAACAGGTGTTCGGCGTGTCCGCGATGGAAGCGATCGGCGCGCCGCTGTCGCGCTTCATTCCCGAACGGTTCCGCGCCGCGCACGCGAAGCACGTCGACCAGTTCGGCGTGACGGGCGTGTCCGAGCGGCAGATGGGCCGCCAGCGCGTGCTGTTCGGGCTGCGGGCCAACGGCGAGGAATTCCCGATCGAAGCGTCGATCTCGCAGATCCGCGACGCGTCGGGCAAGCTGTATACGGTGATGCTGCGCGACATCACCGAGCGGCAACGGGCCGAGAATGCGTTGAAGCAATCGCGCGAGGAATTGCGCGAATTGTCCGCGAACCTGCAGAACGTGCGTGAGGAGGAAAAGACCCGTATCGCGCGCGAACTGCACGACGACCTCGGGCAACAGCTCACCGCATTGAAGATGGACCTGTCGGTCGTCGAGCAACAATTGCGGATGCCCGGCCGCGCGCAACCCGATGAAGGCGTGCAGACACATCTGCAAGGCATGCGGCGGCTGATCGACGCGACGGTCGCGTCGGTGCGGCGCATCGCGGCCGACCTGCGACCGGTGATGCTCGACGATCTCGGCCTCGTGCCCGCGATCGAATGGCTCGCGAACGATTTCACGAACCGCTACGGGATCGATGTCGAGCGCCACATCGAAACCGGCGGCCTCACGTTCACCAGCGCGGGCGCGACCACGCTGTTCCGCATCGTCCAGGAAGCGCTGACGAACGTCGCGCGCCATGCGGATGCGACGCGCGTGGCGTTGCGGCTCGACATCGAGGAAGGCTTTTGCGTGCTGCGCGTCGCGGACAACGGCCGCGGCGCGGCGCCCGGCGGCCCGGCCCACGAGGACAAGTCGTTCGGCCTGATCGGCATTCGCGAACGCGCCCACATGCTGGGCGGCACCGTGACGATCGACACCGCGCTCGCGCGCGGCTTCTCGATTACCGTCGCCTTTCCGCTCGCCACCGTTCAACAGGACACGCTCATCACATGATCAAGGTGCTCATCGCCGACGACCATACGCTCGTACGCGACGGTCTGCGGCACATCCTCCAGAACGCCACCGGATTCGAGGTGGCCGGCGAAGCCTGCGACGGCCCGTCGACGATCGCGCTGGTGCGTGCGACGCCCGCGCAGGTGCTCGTGCTCGACCTGTCGATGCCCGGCCGCAACGGCGTCGAGCTGATCAAGCAGATCAAGGACGAAAAGCCCGCGCTGCGCGTGCTGGTGCTCACCATGCACGCGGAGCAGCAATACGCGGTGCGGGCGTTCCGCGCGGGCGCGTCGGGGTATCTGACGAAGGAAAGCGCGAGCGCGGAGCTGGTCGGCGCGGTCACGAAAGTGGCGTCGGGCGGTGTCTACGTGAGCCTCGCGATGGCCGAGCAGTTCGCGCAGAGCCTGAACGAGCCGGCCGAAACGCTGCCGCACCAGCGGCTGTCCGACCGCGAATTCGACGTGTTCCGTCGGATCGCCGCCGGCCAGACGCTGACCGAGATCGCGAATGCGCTGTGCGTGAGCGCGAAGACGGTCAGCACCTACAAGACCCGGATCCTGGAAAAGATGCAGATGCCGCACGAAGCGGCGCTCGTGCGCTACGCGATGCGGCACAAGCTGCTCGACGAGACGGACGACGTCTGAGCCGGCGTCGTGCAGGCCCGGTCGGGCCCGCGCGTGATCGTTACTTCGCGGGCACCGGGCACGCGAGGTCGCCTTCCTCGCAGGACAGATAGCCCTTCAGGGTGTCGGTGCGCGCTTTCGTCAGATCGTCGAGACAGGTCGATACGACCATCGGGTATGCACTGCCGTCCTCGGCATTCGCGCTCGAGAAACGGCATTCGGCGTCGCGGTACGCGATCCACGCGCGCTGCGCATTCACGAGCTTGTCGGCAAGCGGCCGCGCGTCGCGCAGGCGCGCGGTGACGGCCTGGTAAGTCCGGTTCAGTTCCCCGTCGGATTTCTTGTACGCGCGATCGGCACACGCCGTCATCGTCGCCTGATCCGTCGCGTCCGCACAATTCGCCTGCGCATGGGCGACGCTCGCCACCAGCGCCAGCGAGCCCAGCAGACCGGTCAAGACACGCATGGATGCTCCTTGTCGTTCGTTGAAGTGTGGAACCCGACGCCCTGCTGCGCCCCGTATGAATGGGCCGCGCCACGCGCCGCGGCGACATCGACCGCGATGCTAGCGCACGTGCGGCGGATTGTCAGCGGGGTGCGGCGCGGCGGGTGACGTGATCATGCACGCCAAGGTATCGCGCGGATCCCGCGCCGATCGGCATCCGGCGTTTCGCTCATGCGCGCCGCAGGCTATCAGCGACCGATTCGGCCGACCGACCTCGTGCATCGGGCCGCCCAATGAAGAAGACGCAAAAAAGCCTGCACGCGATACGCGTGCAGGCTTTCTCGATACGGCTTCAATCGCGGCCGTCGAGGGCCGCGCGGCACGGCCGGCTCAGTGGCCGAAGTACACCGACGAGCGGTCGCTCACGGCCGGCACGGCCGCACGCTGGCCCGACTGCGACGTCGCGACCGGGTTCGCACCGTAGCCGGTGGCGTCGGCTTGCGCGCCGGCATTCTGCGCGGCGGCGATCTTGGCCTGGGCGGCCTGGATGTTTTCCGGGTAGTTGATCCAGTCGTTCGGGTTGTAGCCGGCCTTTTCGAGCTGGACCAGTTCGGCGCGCACTTGCGCGCGGGTCAGCGGCTGCTGGTTCGATTGGGCGAACGAGACGACCGGTGCGGCCACCAGGGTGGCCAGTGCAACTGCCTTGATCAGCGATTTCATGATGCGTTACCTCCAGGATTGTTTTGTCAGGCGCTTCGGACTCGAGGTCGTTGCGCATGAGTAGAAGTCTAGGAGGCACGGCTATCAGGGTAAATACTTAAATCGCAAATTCACTGTTGACCGAAACCGTACAATCGAGCGGGAATAAGTCGTTTCGTCAGACGATTATCGGCGTTCGTGCACCGAATGCCGCGATACGGCAGCCGGCACGCGCGGGTCGCGCGTTCAACGCAGGCGATCGGTATCCGCCGACGCCATCTGCCTGTCGAACAGCAGCGCCTTGAGGCGAATCAGGTCGTCGGCATCGATGTCGCCGAACGCCGCATGATGGAGCGTCAGCGCGGGCGGCGCCGGGTCGGCATGCACGGCCCGCACGGTGCCATCGAGCGCCAGCCGCTCGACGCGACCGGCGGTTTC
The DNA here is from genome assembly GCF_029522185.1 of Burkholderia sp. IO2. Lineage (NCBI taxonomy): Bacteria > Pseudomonadati > Pseudomonadota > Betaproteobacteria > Burkholderiales > Burkholderiaceae > Burkholderia > Burkholderia sp. IO2. The sequence goes on from NZ_JAKWFH010000019.1 coordinate 58,151, forward strand.
GTACGGAAGCAGCACGCGCAACGGCTCGCCGGTCGCCGCGATCGGCCGGTCGACGGCGATCGACAGCCCGCTCAGGCTGATGTCGTGCACCACCCCGATGCCTTCCGTCCCTTCCGCTCCTCCGCTGCAGCAGGCCGCGATGCGCACCGGCACGCGCGGCTCCGCGCGCGTGCGCAGCCGGTCGACGAACCCTGGCGGCGACAGGACCATGAACGGCGCGGCGCCCGACGCCTGCACCGATTCCACCGTCGCGCCGAAACGCGATACCGCGGCCCGGCCGATCGCCACTGCTTCGACGTCGTCGCCGCGGGCGAAATCGAGCACGGTGGCGGGCTGCGGCTCGACGAACAGCGCACCCGCCGCGCCGACGCCGATCAGCCGGCAGCGCTGCAGCGCGCGCGTCGTGCCGACCCGGCGGCGGATGCCGATCGCGGCGCCCGCCGACAAGCCCATGCGCGTGGCGGGCGCGGCCGCCGTCGCGGACCCGCGCGGACCGGTGTCGGCGTCCTCGCGCCGGCGCACGGGGCGGAAATGGTCGAACAGGAAAGCGTGCTGAGCCGGGTCGCGCAGCGTCGTGCCGGCCGGCAGCAGCGCGGCGCCGTCGGCGTCGTAGAGGTCGAAGCCGAGCGGGACCTCGGCGGAAAGATCGTCGCGAGCGAGGGCGACGTAATCGCTGGAAAGCAGCATCGGAGAAGCGCGGAGCGACCGCGCGAGCTGTCGTGACAACTTGATTACGGCAGCATCGCGCGGAATCTGAACGGCTTCGTTACTGCGACGCGCCGGTCGCATCGGGCGCAGCCGGCACCGGCATCGGCGGCGGCGGCACGGCGGAAGGCGCGGCGCCGCTACCGGCGCTGCTCCCGCTCGTCGTACTGGCGCCTGCCGGCGGCTGCGCAGGCAGCTGCGACGCGCCGGACGACAGCGCCGCGGCCGATGCGGCCACTTCGGACGCCGGCACCCATTCCTCGACGATGCCGCCGGAAGCGACATCCGGCGCCGACGCAGCGGAGGCTGCCGACGCCGCGCCCTCGTCGACCTCGGCCGGGCGCTCGATACGCGGCGTCCTGACCGGCGTGGGCGCCTTCTTCGGCTCGGGCGGGAACCACGTATCGAACAGGTCGGTCGCGCGCTCGCGCAGCGACGCGAACCAGCCCGGCGACGGTTCGGTATCGAATTTCGCCTTGGTATCGACGATCCGGGCGCGCTGCGCGCGCTGGAAGAAATCGCCGACGATCGGCAGCGCGCTGTGCGCGCCCTGCCCCCAGTAATCGCTGCGCAGCGTCACGCGGCCGTCGTCGAATCCGACCCACGCGCCGGCGACGAGGCCCGGCTGCATCAGGATGAACCAGCCGTCCGCGTTGTCCTGCGTGGTGCCGGTCTTGCCGGCCACGTCGCCGCGGATGCCGAACCGCGTGCGGATGCTGCCGCCCGTGCCGCGCGTCACGACGTCGCGCATCACGTCGAGCAGCGTCTTGTCGGTTTCGGCGTCGAGCGCGCGCTCGGGCGGCGCCGGTGCATATTCGGCAAGCACCTCGCCCTGGCGATTCTCGATGCGCGTCACCATCTGCGGCTCGACGTACAGCCCGCCGTTCGCGATCGTCGCGTACGACGCGACCATTTCCTTCAGCGTGACCGGGCTCGTGCCGAGCGCGAGCGACGGCACGCGTTCGAGCGGGCTTTCGCGCACGCCCATGTCGCGCGCCAGCCGCGCGACGGCGCCCGGCCCGACCTTCTCCATCACCTGCGCGGTGATCCGGTTGCGCGACAGCGCGACCGCGTCGCGCAGCGTCATCGGCTTGCCCGTAGGCGGCACGTCGTCGTTCGGCCGCCAGATCTCGCCGCCCTTCAGCGGGATCTCGACCGGCTGGTCGACGAACGTATCTTCCGGCTTCATCCCGTTCGCGAACGCGACGCCATAGACGAACGGCTTGAACGTCGAGCCCGGCTGGCGCCGCGCCTGCGCGACGTGATCGAACGGCTCGCGGGTGAAGTCGCGACTGCCGACCCACGCGCGGATCTGCCCGTCACGCGGATCGATCGCGAGGAAGCCGGCCTGCACGTCGGTCTTGGCCTTGCACAAGGCATGCAGGAAACCGCGATCGGCCGCGAGCATCTTCATCGCGGCCGCGTCGTCCTTGCCGGCCTCCTGCGCGGCCTTGTACTCGGGCGACTCACGCATGAAGGTGCGAAACACCTCGTTGTCGGTGCCGCAGCCGTCGCGGCCGCTCCATGCGTTGTTCGCGATGCCCTGCAGCTGATTGCCCTGCAACGTGAGCGCCTGCGTCGCCATCTGCTGGAGCCGCGAGTCGATCGTCGTGCGCACGATCAGCCCGTCCGAGTAGATGTTGTAGTCGTTGCGGTCGGCCCATGCGATCAGCCATTTGCGCAACTGCTGCGCGAAATGCGGCGCCGGCCCGGGCGGCTCCTTCTGGCGCTCGAAGTCGATGCGCAGCGGCCGGCGCTGCAACTGCGCGAACTGCGCCGGCGACAGCTTGCCGTACTTGACCATCTGGCCGAGCACCGTGTTGCGTCGCTGCAGCGCGCGCTCGGGGTTCAGCACCGGGTTGTAGTAGCTGTTGCCCTTCAGCATCCCGACGAGCGTCGCGCTGTCGAGCACGTCGAGTTCGTCGGCCGACTTGTCGAAATAGGTGCGCGCGGCCATCTCGACGCCGTACGCGTTGTACAGGAACGGCACCGTGTTCAGGTAGGTCTCGAGGATCTGGTCCTTGCTGTAGACGGCCTCGATCTTCAGCGCGGTGATCGCCTCCTTCACCTTGCGCGTGAGCGTCGGCGCGCGGCCGATCTCGTCCGGATACAGGTTGCGCGCGAGCTGCTGCGTGATCGTCGAGCCGCCCTGGCGGCTGCCCGAGAACGTATGCAGCGCGGCCGACGCCGTGCGCTTCCAGTCCAGCCCGTGGTGTTCGTAGAAGCGGTGATCCTCGGTCGCGATCAGCGCGTCGATCATGCGCGGCGAGATCTGCTTGAGCGGCACCCATTCGCGGTTCGACGGCTTGAATTCGGCCAGCAGCTTGCCGTCGGCGGACAGTACCTGCGCGGGCTGGTCGACGCGCGCCTTGCGGATGTCGCCGATCCCCGGCGTGAACGGAATGAGGACGATCACGTACCCCGCGAACAGCGCCGGCACGGCGGCGGCCGTGAGCAGCACGCCACGGCGCGTCGGGTGGCGGACATGGTGCCACGCGGTGGCGGCGAGAGGCTTGGCCCGCGCGACGGCGGCCGCCGCGACGGGTTGGGCGCGCGCGACCCATCTGGCACACAAGGCACGCACTGACGACACGTTTCGGCGATTCACGCGGGTGGAGCTCGGCTGAAAAGGCTGCATCGTACCAAACTCGCGCGGCCGGCCGGCCCGCGGCGGCCTTGCGCCGGCACACGCGGTGCGGTTTCGCCGCAACGCTCACGCAAAAAAGGCGCGTGCCCCGCAACCGGAGCGACGCGCCAAACCTGGTACGACAACCTGAACGCCGCGCGACGGGGACGCGGCAGCGGCGCGACCGACGCTGCGGGTCAGCGCACGAGAAACCCGTACGTGAGCGGATCGCGTTCGTCGACGATCCAGTTCGCGAACCCGCAGACATGCGCGCTGCCTTCCACTTCCGGGATCACGGCCGGGATGTCGCCGACCGTCGTTTCGCGCAGCACGCGCCCCTTGAAGACCGTGCCGACGATCGATTCGTTGACGAGCGTGTCGCCCGCCGCGAGCAGCCCCCGCAGGTACAGCTGCGCGACGCGCCCGCCGGTGCCGGAGCCGGTCGGCGAGCGGTCGACCTCGCGATCCGCGAACACGCAGCAGTTCGCCTGCGTCGAACCCGCGTGGCGCGGCGCGTTCGCGATGATCGTGCCGTAGATATGGTTGATTTCCGGGATCTCCGGATGGACGACCGGATACTTCGCGTTCGCGGCCGCCTTCACTTCCGCGCCGAAGCGAATCAGTTTCTCGACCGCCGATTCGCGCACCGGCAAGTCGAACGGCGCGCCGTCGACATAAAAATAAAACGCGCCGCCATAAGCAATGTCGCCGGTCACGGTGCCGAACGACGGCGTGTCGACCGACACGTCGCGCTGCCAGATGAACGACGGCACGTTGACGAAGCGCACCGGCCCCGCGTGCTCGCCGTCCCACTGGACGAACGCCTCGATGAACCCGCACGGCGCATCGATGCCGACCCGCGTCTCGGGCACGGTGCGCTGCACCCAGCCGAGCTCGACGGCCGCCGTCGACAGCGCGATCACGCCGTGACCGCAATGGTCGCTGTAGCCTTCGTTGTGCACGAAGATCACGCCGAAATCGGCGTTCGGCGACACCGGCTCGGTCAGATAGCCGCCGTACATGTCGGCATGGCCGCGCGGTTCGAACATCAGCGCGCGGCGGATCTCGTCGGCGTGCTCCTTGAGCCACGCGCGGCGCTGGACGATCGTGTCGCCGGGCAGGCGCGGCAGCCCGCTCGTGACGATGCGGAACGCCTCGCCGCCGGTGTGCACTTCGACGGTGGACAGGGATCGGGAAATTTTCATGGCGGATCGAATGCGTTGAAACGAAGGACGGCGGCCGGGCCGCCGTCCGGTGACGGGCGATGCGGCAATTACTTCGCGTACGGTTCCGGCAGGCCGTTGCGGATCACGTAGACGGTGGTCGGCGCGCCTTTCAGGTCGCCGTTCGCGTCGAACGAATAGGTGCCCGCGACGCCCGCGTAGTTCGACTTCGCGAGCTGCGCGCTCAGCTTCGCCTTGTCGGTGGTCGTGCCGGCCTTGACCATCGCGTCGGCGAGCAGCTTCATCCCGTCGTAGTAGTTGACGCCATAGACCTGCGTATCGGTGTGATAGGCGTCGTGGTACTTCTTCAGGAATTCGCGGCCGGCCGCCGTCTTCTCGAGCGCGACCCCGCCCTGCGCGCAGTAGACGATCGACGCGGCCTCGCCCGCGACCTTGCCCATGTCGGCCGAGCAGATGCCGTCGCCGCCGAGCAGCTTCGCGCGCAAGCCCCGCTGCTTCATCTGCTTGGCCATCGGCGCGCCCTGCGCCGCATAGCCGCCGAGGAAGATCACGTCGGGGTTGCTGGCCTTGATCTTGGTGAGGATGCCGAGGAAATCGGTGGCCGACGAGTTCGTGTATTCCTGGTCGACGATCTTGATGCCGTTCGCCTTCGCGACGTTCATGAACTGCTCGGCGACGCCCTGCCCGTACGCGGTGCGATCGTCGATCACGGCGGCGGTTTTCGCGTTCAGCGTCTTCGCGGCGAACGTGGCCATCGTGCCGCCGAGCTGCTCGTCGCTCGCGCCGATCCGGAAGATGTTCTTGAAGCCCTGCTTCGTCAGCGCCGGGTTCGACGCGACCGGCAGGATCGGCACGCCGGCAGTCGAATACACGCGCGAGGCCGGAATCGCGACGCCCGAGTTGTACGGTCCGAGCACCGCGACGACGCCCTTGTCGACGAGGTTCTGCGCGACCTGCACGCCGGCCTTCGGGTCGGCCTGGTCGTCTTCGGAAACCAGTTTGAACGTGACGGCCTTGCCGGCGACCTTGATGCCGGCCTTGTTGAGCTCGTCCACCGCGAGCCGCGCGCCGTTTTCGTTGTCCTTGCCGTTGGCGGCCTGCGGGCCGGTGAGCGGCGCCGAATGGCCGATCATCACGACTTCCTGCGCGTGCGCGGAAGTCAGCGCGCCGGCGGCAACAGCCACCGAGAGCGCGGTCACGAGGTGTCGCATGATGTCTCCTGATTGGTTTTGTGTGAAACCAATGTAGGACACACGTGGTCACATCGCAAGCAATTTCAAAATAATTGTCGGGATTTTGGTCATATTGAAGACCAGAATGACTTCGCGCGCAGGCCGGTCACTTCGGCGCGATGTCGCGCCGCACGCGGCGGATGTGCTGTTCGACATAGAACGCAGCCGCATCGGCATCGCCGGACACGATCGCCTCGTAGATCAGCCGGTGCTCGGACACGTAGAGCCGGATCCGGCCCGCGTCGTAGATGCCGTCGTCCTTCAGCCGCTTCCACAGCGGCTGGTCCATCGTCTTCGCGACTTCGTCCGCGATCTTCACGATCAGCGCATCGCCGGTCATCAGCGCGAGCTGCCGGTGGAACAGCCGGTCGCTCTCGTTCCACAGCGCGCGCTGGTGCGGATCGTCGACGTCGGTGATGGTTTCCATCTGCGCGAGATAGCGTTCGGCGCCGGGGTCGGCGCGGCCATGGGCGGCCGCGAGGCGCGCGATCGCGGGCTCCAGGATCAATCGCACGTCGAGCGTCGACGTCGGGCTGAAGTCGGCCTCGGACGCCGTGTGCGGATCGCCGCGCTGCGCGAGCACGTCGAGCGGCGCCGCGACGACGTAGGTGCCCGAATTGCGTTTCGTGCACACGAGCCCTTCGTTCTGCAGCGCGCCGAGCGCCTCGCGCACCGCCGGCCGGCCGACCTGGAACAGCGCCGCCAGCTCGCGCTCGGACGGCAGCCGCGACTCGGCCGCGTAGCGCCCCGCGCGGATCTCGTCGCGGATCTTTTCGGCTACCTGCTCGTAGATCTGCAGCGGGCGGAAACCGCCTTCGGGTGAGTCGGGACGCGCGGACATCATCGGATGGCTCCTGCCCGTTCGCGGGCGTGGATCTGGAATGGGTTCGCACTATACCGGAGCCGCGCGGGCGGCACGGCAGCGGCGCGCTTCTGGCCAGATATTAGAACCAAAATCCCCACAGCGCTTTATTTTCTGGGTTGCAGGCGCGCCAGCAAGTGGTATAGATTCGATCCACACTGCCCTGTGTCACGGTATCCGGCAGACCTGTGGCGGGCGCGGCATGCGTCCGCCGTTCACGCTCACCGACGCCCACGACGTACACGATGACCGCCTCTTCCCCGATTCCCGTTTTCGACGCGGCCGACACGGCCGCGCTGCTCGACTACCCGGCGCTGCTCGCCACGCTCAGGCAAGCGGTCGCCGAGTACGCGGCGGGCGACATCGTCAGCCCCGAACGCCTGGTCGTGCCGCTGCAAGGCGGCGGCGTGATGCTGTCGATGCCGTCGAGCGCCCACGACCTGGCGAGCCACAAGCTCGTCAACGTGTGCCCCGGCAACGGCGCGCGCGGGCTGCCGACGATCCTCGGCCAGGTCACCGCGTATGACGCGACGACCGGAGAAATGCGCTTCGCGCTCGACGGCCCGACCGTCACCGGTCGCCGCACGGCGGCGATCACCGCGCTCGGCATCCAGGCGCTGCACGGCGCCGCGCCGCGCGACATCCTGCTGATCGGCACCGGCAAGCAGGCGGCCAATCACGCGGAAGCGCTCGCGGCCATCTTTCCGGATGCGCGGCTGCACGTGCGCGGCACGACCGCGGAGCGCGCGGCCGCCTTCTGCGTCGCTCATCGCGCCCATGCGCCGCGGCTCGCGCCGCTCGACGGCGACGCGATTCCCGAGGCGATCGACGTGGTCGTCACGCTGACCACCAGCCGCACGCCCGTCTACCGCGAAGCCGCGCGCGAAGGCCGTCTCGTGGTCGGCGTCGGCGCGTTCACCGCGGATGCCGCCGAGATCGATGCGAACACGGTGCATGGCAGCCGGCTCGTCGTCGACGATCCGGCCGGCGCGCGCCACGAAGCCGGCGACCTGATCGTCGCACGGGTCGACTGGCAGCACGTCGCATCGCTCGCCGACGTGCTGAACGGCGTCTTCGCCCGCGGCGGCCCGCTGCTGTTCAAGAGCGTCGGCTGCGCCGCGTGGGATCTGGCCGCGTGCCGCACCGCGCGCGACGCGCTGGCCGCGCGCCGCGCCGGCTGATCCGGCCGCGCAACCATTCCAGCCGCTCGCGCGGCATCGCCGCAGCCGCATCGTCCCGGCGATTTCCCGTACGCGGTGTAGGAAATGCCCTACACCGCGTCGAAGCGGCCTACACGAAGTTCCAATTCGGCCGATTTCAATTTCGGCGGCGCAACACGATACTGCCGGCATGAATGCCAGCCTGTCACCCGCCGCGCTCAGGGTGTTCCTCGTCGATCACGCCGTCGCCGTTCGCCAGCGGATCGCGCTGCTCGTCGGCGCGATCCGCGGCGTTGCCGTCGTGGGCGAAGCGGAAGACGGCCAGGACGCGTGGTCGCATATCCGCAGCAGTCGCGCGGACGTGGTGATCGTCGACGTGCGGCTCGCGGACGGCAGTGGTCTCGACCTGATCGGGATGCTGTCGAAGGCCGCGCCGCGCATCGTCACGATCGTGCTGACGAACCACTCGGCGCCGGCATTCAGAGAGGCATGCGCGACGGCGGGAGCCGACTACTTCTTCGACAAGACCGTCGAATTCGACGCCGCATGCCGTGTCATCGAATCCCTGGTGCACGCTCGCGTGCGCCGCCCCTGACGAGCCGGAGCGACTCATGTCCACCGCCACCGCCTTCGCCGCCGACGTGTCCGTCGTACCCCGGCCAACGATTGCCCTGCGCCCGGTCGCGCGCGCCGACGCCGCCAAGCATCCGGCCGCACGCTGTTCGGCCTGCGCGATGCGCTCGATGTGCCTGCCGCCGCATCTGACGGCCGCCGAATACGGCCGCCTCGACGCGATCATCTGCACGACGCGACAGGTGCGCCAGGGCGACGCGCTGTTTCGCACCGACGATCCGTTCCAGAGCATCTATGCGGTGCGCGCGGGTTCGTTCAAGACGGTGATGATGCATCGCGACGGCCGCGAGCACGTGACGGGCTTCCAGATCGCCGGCGAAACGCTCGGGATGGACGGCATCGGCGGTGGCCAGCACTGCTGCGACGCGATCGCGCTGGAGGACAGCGTGGTGTGCATCATCCCGTTCGGCGCGCTCGAAGCCGCGTGCCGCGAGATGAAGCCGATGCAGCACTTCCTCTACCAGATGCTGAGCAGCGAGATCGTCCGCGAATCGAGCCAGATGCTGCTGCTCGGCACGATGTCGGCCGAGCAGCGCGTCGCGCATTTCCTGCTGAACCTGTCGTCGCGGTTCGAGGCGCGCGGCTATTCGGCGACCGAATTCAATCTGCGGATGACGCGCGAGGAAATCGGCTGCTATCTCGGGATGAAGCTCGAAACCGTCAGCCGGATGTTCTCGCGGTTCCATCGCGAAGCGCTCGTCGAGACGCGCGGCAAGCGCGTGCGCATCATCGACGCGCAAGCGCTCGCACGGGTCTGACACACGGCGCCGGCGCGCGGCATTACCGGATCGCGTCGCCGGTCGCCGCGTCGCGCAGCGCCACCGTCGCGGCGCCCGCCTGCCACGCGATCAGCGCCTGTTCGGCCTGCGCGAACGCGCGGCGCAGCGCATCGTCCACGTCGACGCCGACGCACGGCGGCAGCGACCTGAGCGTCGCGTCGTGCATCACCAGGTCGAGCCGCACGTCGTACAGGCACGCGCCATCGGCCACCGTGCGCGCGTCGATCGCCAGATGGCAGCCGTCGATCAACGCGCGAAACCGTTCGAGCCGCACCAGTTGCGCGCCGGCTTCGGCCTCGACCGCTGCCGAAACCGTGAATCCGAGGCAGGCGATCTGCATGCCCACGCCCATGTCGTGTCTCCTGACGGGGCCGCCCGCTCGTCGACCGCCTTGCATGTGCCGGCCGCCTCGCGATGGAGGCGGCACGTGTTTCCCGTCGCGCGGCGCGCAGGATTCGATCGCGGCCGGCCGACGGTCTGCCCGCGCCTGGCTGGCGCGGGGCCATTCATACGTTGAAGGTCTGCGACGCCTTCATCTCGATCCACGTCATGCCGGCCCGCAGCCCTTCGATCATCGCCTCGCGCTCCGTCGGATACGCGTGGCTGTGCTCGAACGTATGATGAAACCGCGCGGCGCCGGCGCCGTGCTCGACCGACACGCGGCAGCGGAACTCGCCCGATTCGCACGGGCGCGTCTCCACCTCGACCGACCAGTCGCGTTCGTGAATGTTGCCCTGCAGTGTCATGCGCCCTCCTGCGGTATCAGTCTTCGAGCCGGAAGTGCCCACTGTGCAGCAGCACCGGCCGGCCGCCGATTTCCTCGAGCATTCGCCGTGCCATTGCCTCGATCGCCGACCGGTGCGCGTCGAATGCGTGCAGCAGATCGCGTTCGAGCAGCGACCGCGCGCCGAAATGGTCTTCCAGCGCCTCGGCCGTGACCGCGCACTGGACGCAACGCCCGTCGACCAGCGCCGAAAACGCGACGACCAGATCGCGCGCGCAGTATTCCGGCGGCTCGGGCGGGAAAGTAATGTGCATCTGTCGGCCTGTCATCGTCGTGATGGCTCCATGACGAGAGCATAGTGGCGCGCGCGGCCGCGCGCTTGACCCACGTCAACCGGTTCGCTGCACCGCACGATCGCGGCGCGGCCGCGCGACGCCGCGTCAGCCCGCGTCGGGCTCGATCACCGCGCCGCGTTCCGCGAGCAGCTCGCGCAGCACGCTGCGGTGGCAATGGCGCTCGTCTTCGCAGTAGCAGCCGATCGACAGCGCGGTGGTCGCCGACAGCGCGGCCAGCAGGTCCAGCACCTTCGCCGGATCGCCGTGCGTCATCTCCGCGCGGAAGTGACGCTTGAACGCTTTCCATTCGGCGTCGGTTTCGGCGGCCTGCGCCTGTGCGACGAGTTCGGGGCTCGGCGACAGCGTCGGCAGCCATACATCATAGTAGTTGCGCGACGCGAATTCCGCCTTCGGCACACCGCGCGGCGGCCGCCGCACCGTGCCGATCCGCAGCCCTTCGCCGGCCGCGCGCGGCGTGCCGAGCTGGATGATCCGGATGCCCATGTCGCTCCTCTGTCGTGCATGCGATCCCGTGATCGTACCGCCGTGCCTGCCCGTGCGTCAGCCGGGCACCGCACATGATCGACGCCCAACAAAAAACCGGCTGCTCCCGTGACGGGACACAGCCGGTTGTGCATCCTGGCGCGCCGCGGCGCCGCGGTCAGACGCCGCTCTTCAGCACCTTGCCGATCGCGTCCGCGACGATGCCGACGTTCGAGTCGTTCAGCCCCGCCACGCACATCCGGCCCGAGCGCAGGATGTACACGCCGTGCACCTCGCGCAGCGCGTCGACCTGCGATTCGGTCAGGCCCGTGTACGTGAACATCCCGCGCTGCTTCACGTAGCGCGTGAGCGCTTCGCCGCTCACGTGGTCGCGCAGGCCGTCGTGGATCGACTGGCGCATCCGCGCGATGCGGCGGCACATCGCCGACAGTTCCTCTTCCCACTGCTTGCGCAGCGCCGGCGTGCCGAGCACGGCCGCGACGACCTTCGCGCCGTAGGTCTGCGGATTGCTGTAGTTCGAGCGCACGGCGCCGGCCAGCTGGCCGAGCACGCGCTCGGCCGCGGCCGCGTCTTCGCAGACGACGCTCAACCCGCCCACGCGCTCGCCATACAGCGAGAAGTTCTTCGAGAACGAGTTCGCGACGAGCGTCGGCACGCCGCGGCGGGCCAGTTCGCGCACCGCGAACGCATCCGCGTCGAGGCCCGCGCCGAAGCCCTGGTACGCCATGTCGACGAACGGCAGCAGCCCGCGCGCCTCGATCACGTCGATCAGCTTCTCCCACTGGCCTTCGTCGAGGTCGACGCCGGTCGGGTTGTGGCAGCACGCGTGCAGCAGCACGATGCTGCGCGCCGGCAGCGCGTCGATCGCCGCGAGCATCGCGTCGAACTTCAGGCCGCCCGTCGCCTCGTCGTAGTACGGATACGTGTTCACCGTGAAGCCGGCGCGCTCGAAGATGAAGCGATGGTTTTCCCAGCTCGGGTCGCTCAGCCACACTTGCGAATCCGGAAAATAGCGCTTCAGGAAATCGGCGCCGACCTTCAGCGCGCCCGAGCCGCCGAGCGTCTGCAGCGTCGCGATGCGGCCGGCCGCGCGGGCCGGGTGATCGGCACCGAACACCAGCGACTGCACGGCATCGCGATACGCGGCCAGGCCGACCATCGGCAGGTACGGCTTCGGGCCGCTGTCGCGCTGCAGCGCGGTCTCGGCTTCGCGCACCGCGCCCATCACCGGAATCCGGCCTTCGGCGTCGAAATAGATCCCGATGCTCAGGTTGACCTTCTGGTCGCGCGGATCTTTCTGGAAGTTCTCGTTGAGCGTCAGGATCGGGTCGCCCGGGTACGCGTCGATGTGTTCGAACATGGCTTGAGTCGGTCTCGTTTGGAAGAATGGTCGGTCGTGGCCTGCGTCAGCGTGCGGAGACGCCATCATGCACCGCAAAGCCGGCATTCTTCTGACGGAAGCGATACCCGACCGCGAGCACCGCGAGCCATACCGGGATCAGGTACACCGACAGGCGGAGATCCGGCGTCAGGTACATCACGACGAGAATGCCGGCCATGAATGCCAGGCACAGGTAATTCGTGAAAGGATAGCCCAGACTGCGGAAGGAAGTCTCCTCCCCGGCAGCGCGCTTGGCCTGGCGGAACTTCAGGTGGATCAGGCTGATCATCGCCCAGTTGATGATCAGCGCCGACACGACGAGGCCCATCAGCACCTCGAACGCCTTGCCCGGCATGAAGTAGTTGACCAGCACGCACACGCCGGTCGCGAGCGCCGATGCGCCGAGCGCCGCGAGCGGGATGCCGCGCTTGTTCACCGAGCACAGCACCTTCGGCGCGTTGCCCTGCTGCGCGAGGCCGAACAGCATCCGGCTGTTGCAGTACACGCCGCTGTTGTAGACCGACAGCGCGGCCGTCAGCACGACGACGTTCAGCACGTTCGCGACCAGGTTGCTGCTGAGCGCGTGGAAGATCAGCACGAACGGGCTGCCGCCGCTGACGACCTTCTCCCACGGATACAGCGATAGCAGCACGGCCAGCGCGCCGATGTAGAAAATCAGGATGCGGTAGATGACCTGGTTGGTCGCGCGCGGGATGCTGCGCTTCGGATCGTCGGCCTCGGCCGCGGTGATGCCGACCAGCTCGAGCCCGCCGAACGAGAACATGATCGCGGCCATCGACATCACGAGGCCCGACACGCCGTTCGGGAAGAAGCCGCCGTGCTGCCACAGGTTCCGGACGGTGGCTTCCGGCCCGGCGTGGCCGCTCGCGAGCAGCCAGCCGCCGAAGCCGATCATCCCGACGATCGCGGCGACCTTGATGATCGAGAACCAGAATTCCGTCTCGCCGTACGACTTCACGCTGGTCAGGTTGATCAGGTTGATCGCGACGAAGAACACGAGCGCCGACACCCAGGTCGGCACGCCCGGCCACCAGTACTGCACGTAGATCCCGACGGCCGACAGTTCGGCCATGCTGACGAGGATGTACAGCACCCAGTAGTTCCAGCCGGACAGGAAGCCCGTGAAGTGGCCGAAGTACTTGTTCGCGAAATAGCTGAACGACCCCGCGACGGGCTCGTCGACGACCATCTCGCCGAGCTGGCGCATGATGAAGAACGCCACGACGCCGGCTACCGCGTAGCCGAGCAGCACGGACGGGCCGGCCATCTTGATCGTCTGCGCGATGCCGAGAAACAGCCCCGTGCCGAGCGCGCCGCCGAGCGCAATCAGCTGGATGTGCCGGTTCTTCAGCCCGCGCTTCAGGCCGTCGCTGTCGTTTCCAGAAACCATGTCTTCTCCACTCTGTCCGCTTCCGCCTGGAGCGGTGCGGCGCGCCTCGGTGTGCCGGGCGCTGTTTTGCTGTGCCGGCGGCCGTTCGTGGAGCCACCGGGTTGGGGACTGCAATCTTCGCGTGCCGGCAGTCGATCCGCGTCGGCGTGCCGGCCAGCCCCGCCGCCGACTCGTCGCCCGCGCCGCATTGCTGCGGCCGCACACGAAAATCCGGCGTCAGTTTAGCGTCGCGACGGCGAAATCGGGTTGCGTAACCCGCTCATGCAAACCCTACATTATGAGATAAGATTGCATCCAGGAGACAGATGAGGAAACAAAAATGCCTGAACCGGTTCTCGATCGCATCGATCGCCACTTGCTGTCGGTGTTGCAGGAGAACGGCCGCGCGTCGAACCTCGACCTGGCGAAGGCCGTCGGCCTGTCGCCCGCGCAGACCTTGCGACGCCACCGCCGGCTGGAGGAAATCGGCGCGATCCGCCGTTACGAAACCCGGCTCTGCCCCGACACGCTCGGCTTCGGCGTCACCGCGTTCGTGCACGTGACGATGGAGCGCGGACATATCCGCGATCTGTCGAAGTTCCAGAAACTCGTGTCGGATCTCGCGCAGATCCAGGAGTGTTTCTCGGTGACGGGCGACATCGACTATGTGCTGAAGGTCGTCGCGCACGACCTGAAGGGGCTGTCGACGTTCCTGCTCGAAACGCTGATGCGCATTCCCGGCGTGAGCGGCGTGCATTCGAGCGTGTGCCTCGACGAGATCAAGTGTACGAGTGCGATGCCGGTGGAAAGCTGACACGCCCGGCGCACCGGGGTGATCCTTTACCCCACCGCCTCGAACGCACTGATCAACAACGCCCCCGCCGCGATCACCACGCAACCGGCCGCCCGGCGCGGCGTCAGCCGCTCGCCGAGATACACGCGCGCGATCAGTGCCGCGAACACCACGCTCGTCTCCCGCAGCGCCGAGACCGGCCCCATCGGCGCGCGATCCATCGCCCAGATCACGATGCCGTACGCGAGCGCCGCGAATACGCCGCCGCAGGCGGCCTTCGCGGTTTCGCCGACATCCTGCGTCAACCGCAACGATCCCGCCCGCAGCCGGTAGTACCCGGCCATCAGCACACCCGTCAGCACGAACATCCACGCGGTATAGCCGACCGTGCTGCCACTCTCGCGTACACCGATCCCGTCGACCACGCTGTACGCGGCGATCGACACGCCGGTCGCGAACGCCGTCGGCAGCACCTGCGTCATCCGGTGTCGGGCGCCGCGTCCGCGCTCCAGCCCGATCGCCATGATCCCCGCGCAGATCAGCACGAGCCCGCCTTGCGCACCGAAGTTCAGGCGCTCGCCGACGAACGCCGCCGCGCCGAGCGTGACGAGCAGCGGCGCCGTGCCGCGCGCGACCGGGTATGCGACGGTCAGGTCGCCGTGTTCGTACGCGCGGACGAGCAGCAGCGTATAGACGACGTGGATCACGGCCGACGCGACGACGCACAGCCAGCTCGTCGGCGTGATCGGCGCGGCGGCCGGCAGGAACAGCAGCGCGAACAGCCCGATCGCGATCTGCAGCACCGTGGCCGAGCGCAGCCGGTCGCCGCTGCTGCGCACCAGCGCATTCCATGACGCGTGCAGGAACGCCGCGCACAGAACGGCAAACAGAACGGGGATCGGCACGCTGAACACTCCCTGACGGTCGGAGGCCGCGCGGTGCGCGGCAGCCGTTCATCCTATGAATGCGTCACCGGATTGTCAAAAAAGCGACGCACGAGACTCCGGACGTGAGCCGGCCGCCACGCGCCCTGCCGCTCCCGCGCCGGATGCCGCCACCGCAGTACGCCCGTGGCGGTATGTGACGTGGAGATTGCACACGGTCCGCCCCTTTCCGTTCTCTTTCGCATCGCCCTGCGTCGTAATGAAACCGATACCGGAGCGCAACCATCGCGAAATCACTCTGTCCCCATATCTTCATACGCGGCTGGTCCAATGCGCGTGCTCCCTCACGAGCTTCGCGCCGAACCGACACGGCGACGGGGCCGTTCTCCACCATCGAAGACCTTACCCTGGAGTTTCCCGATGTTCCGTCAAGCCTTGCTCGTCACTGCCTGCGCAGCCGCAGCGCTGGCGCTGTTCGCCTGCGGCGGCAGCGACGATTCCACGCCGACGCCCGCCGTGTCGTCGCAGGATGCGCTGCAGACCGCCACGCCGATCAAGCACGTCGTCGTGATCTACGGCGAAAACATCTCGTTCGACCACTACTTCGGCACCTACCCGAACGCGACGAACCCGTCGGGCGAACCGGCGTTCACCGCGAAATCCGGCACGCCGACGCCGAACGGCCTGACGGGCACGCTGCTGACCGCGAACCCGAACTTCACGAACACGGCCAACGGCACCGACGCCGCGAACCCGTTCCGCCTCGACCGCACGCAGGCCGCGACCGCCGACCAGAACCACGCGTACACGGCCGAAGAGCAGGCCGAGGACAACGGTCTGGCGGACCTGTTCCCGAAGTACACGGGCAAGGGCTCGTCCGGCGGCGCCGGCGCGTTCGGGACGAAGGGCCAGGTGATGGGCTACTTCGACGGCAACACGGTGACCGCGCTGTGGAACTACGCGCAGCGCTTCGCGATGAGCGACAACACGTTCACGACGTCGTACGGCCCGTCGACGCCGGGCGCGCTGAACGTCGTGTCGGGGCAGACCAACGGGATGCAGATCGTCAAGACGTCGAAGCAGCCGTCGACGCTCGCCGCCAGCTCGTACTACATCAATGACGGCCAGGGCGGCTTCACGATGATCAACGACGTCGACCCGGGCTTCGACGTGTGTTCCAGCCCGACCGACCAGGCCATGATGACCGGCAAGAACATCGGCGACCTGCTGAACGGCGCGAACATCACGTGGGGCGGCTTCATGGGCGGCTTCAACCTGTCGACGACCAACGGCAACGGCACGACGGGCTGCACGCGCAGCACGGTCGCCACCGCCGTGAACGCCGCGACGGCCGACTACATCCCGCACCACAACTGGTTCCAGTACTACGCGTCGACCGCGAACCCGCAGCACACGCGCCCGAGCTCGATCGCGGCGATCGGTTCGAGCGTCGAGACCGACGGCAAGACTCCCGAACCGGCGAACCACCAGTACGACACGGACGACTTCTTCGCCGCCGTGAAGGCCGGCAACTTCCCGTCGGTCAGCTACCTGAAGGCGCCGGCGGCGCAGGACGGCCACGCGGGCTATTCGGATCCGCTCGACGAGCAGGCGTTCGTGACCAAGGTCGTCAACTTCCTGCAGCAGCAGCCGGACTGGCAGAACACCGCGGTGATCGTCACCTATGACGACTCGGACGGCTGGTACGACCACGTGTACACGGCGCCGACGCGCGCATCGTCGGACCTGGTCGATCAGCTCAACGGCGCCGGCAAGTGCGGCACGGGCGGCACCACCGGCGTGAACGGCGCGACCGTGAACGGCCGCTGCGGCCCGGGCGTGCGCATCCCGCTGGTCGTGATCTCGCCGTATGCGAAGCAGAACTACGTCGATCACACGATGCTCGACCAGTCGTCCGTCGTGCGCTTCATCGAGGACAACTGGCTCGGCGGCCAGCGTATCGGCGGCGGTTCGTTCGATGCGACGGCGGGCGACCTGCGCAACCTGTTCGACTTCACGTCGAAGCCGAACACGACGCCGCTGTATCTCGACCCGACGCTCGGCACCGTATTGAGCGCCGCACCGTCGATCTGACCGTGACGGCATGACCGCAAGGCCGGCGCGTCACGCGCCGGCCGTTTCCGTTTCAACGCGCCGCTTCGCGCGACGCCCGATTTTCGACCGACAGCATGACAGCTCGCCCCGCATTTCCGTCTCCCGATGCCGCCGGCACGCCCGCGCCGCGCCCCCCTTCCCGCCTGCTGCGCCGCGCGGCGTTCGTGCTCGGCGCGGCCGTGATCGGCTATGGCGCGTTCGCGATCGCGTTTCCCGCGCAGGTGCCGGCGGCGATCGGCACCGTGGTCGCCGACTGGACCGGCGCGAACCCGCATCCGGTCGTGCTGCAGCGGCCCGCCGCGCAGCCGCTGTCGGCGGTCGCGCAGCTCGGGCGCGCGCTGTTCCACGATCCGTCGCTGTCGGCGTCGGGCAAGCAGTCGTGCGCGTCGTGTCACAGCCCCGATCACGCGTACGGCCCGCCGAATGCGCTCGACGTGCAGCCGGGCGGCCTCGCGATGACGCAGCAGGGCTATCGTCCACCGCCGTCGCTGATGTACCTGTACCGCCAGCCGAATTTCAGCATCGGCCCCGACGCCGGCGAAAACGACGCCGCGCCGAGCGTCGCGCAGCAGGCCGCGGCGGCGGCCGGCGTCGTCAAGGCGCAGAAGGTGGCCGGCACGTCGGCCGCGCCGCAGCTCGTGCCGCAGGGCGGGATGTTCTGGGACGGCCGCGCCGATACGCTGCAGCAACAGGCGTTCGGCCCGCTGCTGAATCCGGTCGAAATGGCGAACGCGAGCGTCGACGACGTCGCGCACAAGCTCGCGCAATCGTCGCATCGTGCGCAACTGGAGCAATTATTCGGCGCGCGCGTGTTCGACCGCCCGCAGCTCGCGGTATCGGAAGCGATGTTCGCGATCGCGCGCTATCAGGTCGAGGATCCGTCGTTCCATCCGTACGACAGCAAGTACGATCGCTGGCTCGAGGGCCGCGCCCGCCTGACGCAGGCCGAACTGCGCGGGCTGCGCCTGTTCAACGATCCGGACAAGGCGAATTGCGCGGGCTGCCACTTGTCGAAACCCGGCAAGGACGGGCTGCCGCCGATGTTTACCGATTACCAGTACGAGGCGCTGGGCGCGCCGCGCAATCGAGCGCTCGCGCAGAACCGCAATCCGGCGTTCTACGATCTCGGCGTGTGCGGGCCGTTCCGCGACGACCTGAAGGACCAGACACAGTATTGCGGAATGTTTCTGACGCCGACGCTGCGCAACGCGGCGACGCGCCACGTGTTCTTCCACAACGGCGTGTTCCACACGCTCGATCAGGTGATGGCGTTCTACAACGAACGCAGCATCTCGCCGCAGAAGTTCTACTCGCGTGGCGCGGACGGCAAGGTCGACGAATACGACGACATTCCGCCGAAATATCGCGCGAACGTGGACGTGACCGACGCGCCGTTCGATCGCAAGCCCGGCGACAAGCCCGCGATGACCGCGCAGGACATCAAGGACATCGAGGCGTTCCTGAATACGCTTACCGACCCGGCTGCGCGGTAAACGACACGCGCCCCGCCGAAGCGGGGCGCGTCACGCCGCCAGGACATCGGCCGTCAGCCGGCGCGCTGCATGCCCTCGCCCGATGGCGCTCGACACCGGCTTGCGCGTTTCACGCGAATCGCCTCGATGCACGCATCGAGCCGCCGGTTGCTTTCCGCAATGCCGAAGCGTGCCGCCCGCTCGAACGCCCGGGCGGCCAGGTCGGCACGCAGTCGGTCGTCGGTCAGCAATTGCGCCATCGCGCGGGCCAACGCATCGACATTCCCGACTTCCACCAGCAATCCCGCGCGGCCGTGGTCGAGAATCTCGCGCGGCCCGGTCGGGCAATCCGTCGATACGATCGCCTTGCCGAGGGCGAGTGCCTCGATCAGCACCATCGGCATCCCTTCGTTCTTCGAACTCAGCACCATGATCGACGCGCCCGCCATCAGCGGATGCGGGTTGTCCATCTGCCCCATGAAATGCACTCGCGCGCCGATGCCGAGCTCGTGCGCGAGACGCATGAGCTCGTCGCGATGGGCGCCGTCGCCGGCAAGCACGAGATGCTCCGCCAAATCGCGCTGCGCGACGAGTTGCGCATACGCGCGCAGCAACGTGCGGTGATCTTTCTGGAGTTCATCGAGCCGGGCGACGGAGACGATGTAAGGCACATCGCTTGGCAACGGGGGACGCGCGGCAGTCGCGTTCTCGCGAATGGCGTCGATGTCGATCGCGTTGGGCAGGACGGTGACTTGCTGCAGCCGGTCGCCGAACATCCGGTCGGCTTCGTCGCCCATCTGCGGGTTCAATGCGGCAATACTGTCGTAGCGGCTGTACTGCTCGAGCAGGCGGCGCATGCGCCGGCCGCGGCCGCCGAGCCGGGCGACGAAGCTGAAGTGGTTGACGCCGATCCAGGCCACCCCGAAGCGGCCGGCAAGGCGCCGCAGCGACAAGTCGTAGTCGACGATGACGTCTACGTCGCGCGCCAGTTCGGCGACACGCCGCCCGATGTACGGACGCACCGCGAGCGCGCCGTGAA
Organism: Burkholderia sp. IO2; assembly: GCF_029522185.1. Taxonomy (NCBI): domain Bacteria; kingdom Pseudomonadati; phylum Pseudomonadota; class Betaproteobacteria; order Burkholderiales; family Burkholderiaceae; genus Burkholderia; species Burkholderia sp. IO2. Next base: position 77,969 of record NZ_JAKWFH010000019.1, read on the forward strand.
GGTCACGAGCAATCCGGCCCACTTTGTCGAGCTTGCGTGCGTGGCGGCGGTCCTGGAAATAGCGCAGCCACTGCGGACGCACCAGGATTTCAATGGGAATGTCATCCGGAATCAGGGCGCGAAAGCGCTGCGCCAGCATCGGCGACGCGTACGTGACCGACAATGTGGCCCTGAAACGCTTGCGATCGAGGATGCGCAGCCACTGGATCAGAGACGATTCGATCCCGCCGTTCCCGAAATCGGTTACGTGAAACAACACGCGAACACGCGTGTCCGCACTTTCGGTATACCCCGCGTCGGCCATGATTTCTATTATGTTGTCTATTGTTGGACTATGCACCTGATTTGGGCGCGGCCTTTTATAACATAGGGTATTCCAATAGCCAAGCAAGGACGGGGCGCGGTCGATTTTTCCCTATTGCCGGAATCAGGTAGGGGCGACAGTCGCCGACTGCGAAGCCATCCGCCGGCATCTCGCGCAAACGTCGGAGCACGCGATGCGCGGTTCAACCGCCCACCTGCGTCAGGACAGGCTGTCGAGCAACCGATACCAGGCGACCCCGGCCGCGATATAGAAGCGCTGCAGCCCGTGCAACGGAATCGGCCGGATCGGCGACACGCGGAACGGCAGCGGCAATTGCGCATCGCCCGACAGATGCGCGGCCAGATGCTTGCCGAGCGTCGTCGCCATCGCGATGCCGCGGCCGTTGTAGCCGAGCGCGATCGTCACGCCCGGTGCGGGCTCGTGCACGTGCGGCAGAAAATCCGCGGTGATCGCGACGCGTCCGGCCCAGCGGTATTCGAACCGGACGCCCTTCAGTTGCGGATACAACAGCGTCGTCGCGCGTTCCAGATGGCGCCAGTCGCCCGGCGCGCGCGGTTCGGCGAACGGGCCGCGGCCGCCCATCAGCAGTCGCCCGGCCGCATCGCGGCGAAAGTACAGCAGCAGGCGCCGCGCATCGGATGCGACCTCGCCGCCGGCGAGGATGTCGCGACCGAGTTCCGGCGCGAGCGGTTGCGTCGCGACGATGAAACTGTTCGCGGCGATCACCGACTGGCGCAAGCCGGGCCATAGCCCATCCGTGTAGCCGTTGGTCGCGATCACGACGCGCGCGGCCGACAGCGTCGCGCCGCCGGACGTCGCGACCTGCCAGCGGCCGTCGGCACGCGTCAGTCCGACGGCGCGGGTCAAGCCGTGCACGACCGCACCGCTCGCCTGTGCGGCGCGCACGAGGCCGCGCGTATAGCTGAGCGGCTGCACGCTGCCCGCGCGGCGATCGATCCAGCCACCCGCATACGCGGGCGTGCCGAGCCGTCGCGCGACGTCGTCGCGGCCGAGCACCTCGACCGGCGCGCCGCGCGCGGCCCACTGCTGCGCGCGGCGGGCGACCGTGTCGAGCATCGCGGCGGTCGGCGCGGGCTGGATCCAGCCCTGGCGACGCGCATCGCAGTCGATCGCGTGCCGCGCGATCAGGTCGAACACGGTATCGGCCGCGCCGCCGACGATACCGGCAAGCTGCTCGCCGGCCGCGTCGCCGAACCGGCGAACGAGTTCGTCGGGGTCGTATTTCAGCCCGGGAATGACCTGCCCGCCGTTACGGCCGGACGCGCCCCAGCCCGGCTGCGCGCCGTCGATCACGCGGACGTTCACGCCGCGTTCGGCCAGGTGAAGTGCGGTCGACAGGCCCGTGAAGCCGGCGCCGACGATCGCCACGTCGCACGATACGGACGCGTCGAGCGCGGGCGTATCGGGCGCCGGCGCGGCGGTCGCCGCCCACAGCGAATCCGGCCACGGCGAGTCGGGCCATCCGGGTGCCGCGTTCGTTGCGCTCATGTTCGATCCGGGTTGTCGGCGCCGTCCGACGCCAGCAGGCGACGCAGGAATTCCTGCGTGCGGGGATGAGTCGGCTGCGTGAGCACGTCGCGCGCCGGTCCGCTTTCGCAGATCGTGCCGTCGTGCAGGAAGCACACGCGATCGGCCACCTCGCGCGCGAATGCCATTTCGTGCGTGACGACCACCATGGTCATTCCGTCGCGGGCCAGCCCGCGCATCACGCCGAGCACTTCGCCGACGAGTTCGGGGTCGAGCGCCGACGTCGGCTCGTCGAACAGGATCGCCTGCGGCTCCATCGCAAGCGCGCGTGCGATCGCGACGCGCTGCTGCTGCCCGCCCGACAGCTCGGACGGATACGCATTCATCCGGTGCGCGAGGCCGACCTTGTCGAGCAGCGCGCGGGCCTGCTCGCGCGCCTGCGCGACCGGCACGCGCCGCACGTGCACCGGCCCTTCCATCACGTTCTCGAGCGCCGTGCGGTGGGCAAACAGGTTGAAGCGCTGGAACACCATGCCGACCCGCATCCGCAGCTCGTGAATCCGCTTCGAATGCGCGTCGACCTTCACGCCGTCGATCGTGATCGACCCTTCGTCGTAGGTCTCGAAGCCGTTGATACAGCGCAGCACGGTCGACTTGCCGGAACCGGACGGCCCGATCAGGCACACGACTTCACCCGGCTGCACGTCGAGGCTCACGCCCTTCAGCACCGCGTGCTGCTGAAACCGCTTGTGTATCGAATCGATCCGGATCATGCGCCCCTCCTCAATGCGAGCCGCTTGCCGAGCCGGTTCACGCCGAACATCAGCGGCAGGCCGAGCGCGAGATACAGCAGCGCGACGAGCGTATACACGCTCATGTTCTGGAACGTCGACGACGCGATCAGCTGGCCGGCGCGCGTGATCTCCGCGACGGTGATCGTCGACGCGACCGACGAATCCTTCAGCAGCATCACGAGCGTGTTGCCGTACGGCGGCAGCGCGATGCGAAACGCCTGCGGCAGCACCACGCGCCGCATGATCATCGGGCCGCGCATGCCGATGGCGTGCGCGGCTTCGATCTGGCCGCGGTCGATCGCCTCGATGCCGGCGCGGAAGTTCTCGGCCTGGTACGCCGAATACGCGATGCCGAGCCCGAGCACGCCGGCCTGGAACGCCGACAGTTGGACGCCGAGATCGGGCAGCACGAAGTACATGTAGAACAGCTGCACGATGATCGGCAGCCCGCGGATCACGTTGACGATCGTGCTGCCGGCGGTCGATACCGCCCGATTGCGCGACACCTTCAGCAGCGCGAGGATCAGCCCGAGCACCGAGCTGAGCACGAACGCGCATGCGGTGATCTCGATCGTGACCACCGCGCCCTTCAGCAGGATCGGCAGAAAATCGATCGCATTCTGGAAAAACATGAGGTCTCCTATGCGACGTCGGGACGGCGCGCCGCGGTGGATGCCCGCGACGCGCGGGCGATGCCGGTCGGGAATCGCGCGCCGGCGCTCAGCTCATGTGCCACTTCTGCAGGATCTGCTGCAGCGTGCCGTCGCCCTTCATCTTGCGGATCGCGCCGTTGAGCTGTTCGAGCGTCGCGGTGTCGCCCTTGCGCACGATGAAGCAGACCTGCCCCTTCACCACGCTCTGGTATTCGGGCACGAGCCGCACCTGGCGATTGACGCCGTGCTCGATCTGGTACGCGACGATCGGCTGGTCGGCGAAGCCGGCCTTGATGCGCCCGAGCGCGACGTCGCGCATGATGTCGGCGATCGAATCGTAGGTCCGCACTTCCTTGAAGATGCCCTTCTTGTTGAGCGCGTCGACGAACGCCGTGCCGACCTGCGCGCCGACCACCTGCCCCTTGAAATCGTCCATCGACGTATAGCGGCCGGGGTCGTCGGCCTTCACGATCAGGCCTTCGCCGAACGTGTAGACGGTGTCGGAGAAATCGACGACCTGCTGGCGCGCCGGCGTCTTCAGCATCGCGGCCGAGATGATGTCGATCTTCTGCGTGGTGAGCGACGGGATCAGCGCGGAGAACACGGTCTGCTGCACGTCGACGCGAAACCCGGCCGACTTCCCGGCCGCGGTGATCGCATCGACCATCATCCCCTGGATCGAATTGCTCTTGACGTCGAGAAACGTGAACGGCACGCCGGTTGCGGTCGCGCCGACCTTCAGCGTCGGCTCGGCCGCAACGACGCCCGCCGAGGCCGTGGAGAGTGCGATACAGGTGGCGAAACCGGCGGCCAGTGCGCCGAACCGCTTGATGAACGGAACCATGGTGTCTCCTTCTCGAATAATCCGGGCGCCGGCCGGTCGCTGATCGACACTGCGACGATGGCTCGATCTTAAAACGAATCAAAAATATCGTAAAAAGATTTTTCAGTATCGATATGCGATACGCTATGATGCGATATCGAATCGATCCCGCCTCATGCCATGGAAACGTTGCCCGATCAGTCAAACGACCTGCTGTTCAACCAGTCGCTCGAAAAAGGGCTCAACGTGCTGCGCGCGTTCAGCGCGAAGCGGCGCACGATGACGCTGGCGGAAGTGGCCGACGCGGCCGGGATGACGAAAAGCTCGGCGCAGCGGATGGTCTATACGCTCGAGAAGCTCGGCTACATCCGCAAGCATCCGGTCACGCGGCGTTACCAACTCACGCCGCACGTGATGCGGATCGGCTTCAACTATCTCGCGGCCGATACGCTGATCGACGTCGCGAATCCGTTCCTGTCCGAGCTCACGAACCTGACCGGCGAAACCACCAACCTCACCGAGCCGGACGAGGACGAAATGGTGTACGTCGCGCGTTTCGTGTCGACCAAGTTCGTGCCGATCCACATGCCGATCGGCAGCCGTATCCCGATGTACTGCACCGGCAGCGGGCGCGCGTTCCTGAGCGCGTTGCCGCCGGCCGACGCGCGTGCACGGCTCGACGACATGGTGCGCACACCGCATACGCCGCGCACGGTCACGGCGCTCGACGAACTCGTCGCGTTGCTCGACAGTGCGCGACGCGAAGGCTACGCGACCAACCAGGAAGAACTGTTCATCGGCGACATGTCGATCGCCGCGCCCGTGCTCGGCAGCCAGGGGCAGCCGGTCGCGGCCGTGCACGTGGTCGCGCCGACGAGCCGCTGGACGTTCGACGATGCGCGCCGCAAGCTCGCGCCGGCGGTGATCGACTGCGCGCGCGGGATCAGCAATTCGATTCGGACGCTCGAATAGCGTCGACGAAACGGCATGCGGCGCGCCGTTGCATTGCGTAGCGGCGCTTGATCGCTACCGCGGCTTCGGCGAATGCCCGGTTCGATAGGTACGGTTCGGACGCGATACGAGCTGCTTCGCTGCAGCGTCCAGTTCCTTGCCGTGATACAGATCGACGCACTTCAGGAAGTCGAACTTCACATCCGCGACTTCCGATTCGACAACCGGACTCCGATAGTCGCGAGCCAGGTACTTCGCGACCAGCGCGTGAATGACGTCCGGCGCACGTTCCATGTCGTAGTAGGTCCAGTCGCGCAAAGCGCTGATGCTGCTGCCGATGTCCTTGCTCGCGCCGGGCGCCTGCTTGTATGCGGTAGCCAGGCACTCCGCGAGCACCATGTCCTTGAAGTTCTGGAGGTAAGTTCGTGAGCCGGCCTCGGGCGAAGTTTGTGCGACGTCCTTCGCCACGGCCATCGTCGGTTGAAACGCGATGCACGCCAACGCGGCAGCGATCCGGACTCCCCTCATGACAGGCTCCAAAAATTTGCGCGATCGGTACGATACCGCGCGCCCGGTTCGTTGAAGTAACAATGGTCGTAACACGTCCGCCCATTGAACAGCGTGGCGTGGCCCTGTGCATCGCTCCACCCCGACACCTCGAACAGGATGACGCCCTGCCGACCCGCAAGCAGCCCTCCGTTCGACGGCGGGTATTTGACGCCCTCAGCCTTCCCCCAGCGTTGCTCGAGAAAACGAATCAAGTCCCGGACACGAAAAAAATATTGCCGATTGTCTCTGCCCGAGACCGTTTGCTCGGGGATTCTCGGTATCACCATACCGGCTTCACCCAGGATATAACTCATTCTCACCGCGCAAGTATTGCTCCATCGCTCTGTCGGATTCGGATTGTTGACGTTCTTCTCGACGTATCCACCTATCACTTTCGCAACGCGCTCACCGGAATTTGCCGGGTCGTAGATTCGCTGAGATGCCGCCCATGCAACGGCAAATGATGGACGTTTCACTTTGGCTCCTTGTTGTTGAGATGAATTCGACTCGAGGGCAAACGCATCGAAAACTCGCGACGGCTCATGTGCTCCGGGAACCTTCGAATCCATCGAATCAGGGCGTCATGATGCGTGATTTGAAAGTTTTTTGTAATGACGCCAGCTTTCCGGACGCCGCCCCTCTTCTATTGCCCCCCTCGTTTTCCCCAATCCCGTTCGCCTTGACTCCGCTCCTCCGATCGTCAAAACTTCGCATATCGTCAGTGTGATCACAGATCGCAGATCAAACCCAGGAGAGCCCGCCTTGCCGCCTCGTATCGCCCCGCCCGCATTGAAGGTCATCGAACAGGAAACGATGGCCGACAAGGTCTACCAGCAACTGCGCGAAGCGCTGATGAGCGGCCGCTTCGCGCCTGGCCAGGCGCTGAGCCTGCGCAGCGTGGCCGAGGCGGTCGGCTCGTCGACGATGCCGGTGCGTGCCGCGCTCACGCGGCTGCGCGCCGAACGCGCACTGGTCGACGGCCCGAATCGGGCGCTCGTCGTCCCGCCGATGACGCTCGACATGCTCGACGAACTGCGCGACGTGCGGATCGCCCTCGAAGGCTGCATCGCCGAGCGCGCGTGCGCACGGATGACCGACGCGCAGATCGCGGCCGTACGCAAGACCTGCGAGACGATGCAGGCACACGCCGGGGCCGGCCGCTCGCGCGCCTACCTGCAAAGCAATTTTGCGTTCCACAGCGCGATCTATGCGCACGGCGCCAGCGAAAGCACGCTCGCGATCGTCGAGAACCTGTGGATGCGCGTCGGCCCGTTCCTCAACATGGTCGCGCTCGACATCCCGCACATGCGGCGCTCGATGGATGCGCACCGCGCGATCGTCGATGCGCTCGAACGGCGCGACGGCGCGGGCGTGCGGGCCGGCATCGCGCTCGACATCGGCGGCGCCGCGCACGACCTCGCCGAGACGCTGCGCGCCGAACAGACACCGCGGACCGTGAACGCGAAGCCGTAGCGGCCGCCTGCCACGGCCGCCCGATACCCAAGCGGCCGTCATCCCACAACATCAACGATGGAGACAACCCGGCATGACAGCTTCCGACCTGCTGAAACCCTATGACGGCCTGCGCGTGCTCGTGACCGGCGGCGCATCGGGCATCGGTCTCGAAATCGCCGACGCGTTCGCCGAATGCGGCGCGCGCGTGCACGTGTGCGACGCATCGCAAGCCGCGATCGCGGCGCTTGCCGATCGGCCGCCGCGTGCCGCGGCCGGCGCGATCAGCGCGACGCTGGCCGACGTATCCGACCCGGCCGCCGTCGAGCGCGTGTTCGCCGACGTGTCGTCCCGGCTCGGCGGCCTCGACGTGCTGGTCAACAACGCGGGCATCGCTGGCCCGACCGGCGGCATCGACGAAATCGACCCCGTGCAATGGGAGCAGACCGTCGCGATCAATCTGAACGCGCAATTCCAGTTCGCGCGCCGCGCGGTGCCGCTGCTGCGCGAATCGAAGCCCGGCGGCGCGATCATCGCGCTGTCGTCGGTCGCCGGCCGGCTCGGCTACGCGTTCCGCACGCCGTATGCGGCCACCAAATGGGCGGTGGTCGGTCTCGTGAAAAGCCTCGCGATCGAACTCGGGCCGCTCGGCATCCGCGTGAACGCGATCCAGCCCGGCATCGTGCGCGGCCCGCGGATGCGCCGCGTGATCGAGGCGCGCGCGCAGCAGCTCGGCATCGGCTACGACGAAATGGAGCAGCGCTATCTCGAGAAGATCTCGCTGCGACGCATGACCGATCCGGCCGAGATCGCCGCGACCGCGCTGTTCCTGTGCTCGCCGGGCGGGCACGGAATCACCGGGCAGGCGATCTCCGTCTGCGGCAACGTCGAAGTGCTCTGACGCCTCCTGCATCGTTCATCGAAAGGAATCCATCCGTGGCAAACGCTCGCAAAGTCATCATCACCTGTGCGCCGACCGGCGCGATCCATACGCCGTCGATGTCGCCGTACCTGCCCGTCACGCCGCAGGAAATCGAAACGGCCGCTGTCGCGGCCGCGCAGGCCGGCGCGGCGATCCTGCACCTGCACGCACGCAACCCGTCGGACGGCAAACCGACGCAGGATCCGGCCGTGTTCGCCGAATTCCTGCCGCGCATCAAGGCACAGACCGACGCCGTGATCAACCTCACATCCGGCGGCAGCCCGCACATGACGGTCGACGAACGGCTGCAGCCCGCGCTGCATTTCCAGCCCGAGGTCGCGTCGCTGAACATGGGCTCGATGAACTTCGGGCTGTACCCGATGCTCGAGCGCTTCCGCGAGCTGAAGCATCCGTGGGAGCGCGAACATCTCGAGAAAAGCCGCGATCTCGTCTTCAAGAACACGTTCGCCGACATCGAGACGATCCTCACGCGCTGCGGCGCGAACGGCACGCGGTTCGAATTCGAGTGCTACGACATCTCGCACCTGTACAACCTCGCGCACTTCGTCGATCGCGGGCTCGCGAAACCGCCGTTCTTCGTGCAGAGCGTGTTCGGCCTGCTCGGCGGGATCGGCGCGCATCCGGAGGACCTGATGCACATGCGCCGGACGGCCGACCGCCTGTTCGGCAGCGATTACGTATGGTCGATCCTCGGCGCCGGGCGCAACCAGATTCCGCTCGCGACGATCGGCGCCGCGCAAGGCGCGAACGTGCGCGTCGGGCTCGAGGATTCGCTGTGGATCGCGCCCGGCAAGCTCGCGGAATCGAGTGCCGCGCAAGTCCTGAAAATGCGTCAGGTGCTCGAAGGCCTGTCGCTCGAGATCGCGACGCCGGCCGAGGCGCGCGCGATGCTCGCGCTCAAGGGCGGCGACGCGGTGAATTTCTGATCGCCGGGTCGCCACCCCAACACCAGAATCCGCAAGCGCAGTGACAAGGCGCCGGCCCGAGCCGGCCGGCGCCAGGACGCCCTTCATCGCCCCGCTCCGTTCGAGCGCCGCCGGCGCGGCTCCGTCGTCTGCCCATCCGCTGCCCGCACCGCAGCGGCATTTGCCGAACGCGGCGCGCCGTGCTTGCCGTGCGCGCCGGTTCGCCCTTACCGGAGTCGTCCGCATGTCCACTCATCACGCTCAGGCCCTGTCGTCCGCCGCCGGCGACGCGAACGCGTCGCTGAACCGGCTGCTGTTCCGCAAACTCATGCCGCTGCTGATCGCCGCGTATGTGATCAGCTTTCTCGACCGCACCAACATCGCGTTCGCCAAACACTCGATGGGCGTCGATCTCGGCATCTCATCGGCCGCGTACGGACTCGGCGCGGGGCTGTTTTTCCTGACCTACGCGCTCTTCGAGATCCCGAGCAACCTGATCATGCATCGCGTCGGTGCACGCTTCTGGATCACGCGGATCATGATCACGTGGGGCGCGCTGTCGGTCGCGATGGCGTTCGTCAGCGGCGAAACGTCGTTCTACGTGATGCGCCTGCTGCTCGGCGTGGCCGAAGCCGGCCTGTTTCCCGGCGTGATGCTGTATTTGACGTACTGGTTCGGCCGCGAGGAACGTGCGCGCGCCACCGGCTATTTCCTGCTCGGCGTGTGCATCGCCAACATCGTCGGCGGACCGCTGGCCGGCGCGCTGATCGAGCTCGACGGCACGCTCGGCTTCCACGGCTGGCAATGGCTGTTCGTCGTCGAAGGCATTCCGGCGATCCTGCTCGCGTTCGTCGTATGGATGCGATTGCCGGACCGGCCGAGCGCCGCGCCGTGGCTCGCTCCGGAAACCGGCCGCGCGCTCGAGCGCAAGCTGGCCGCCGAACAGGACGCGGGCGTCGCCGCGCACGGCGGCCATGCGTTCGGCGCCGCGCTGCGCGATCCGCAGATCTGGCTCGCGATCTTCGTGTACTTCTGCCACCAGTTGACCATCTACACGGTGATCTTTTTCCTGCCGGGCATCATCGGTGCGTCGGGGCGCCTCTCGCCGTTCGCGGTCGGGTTGCTGACTTCGCTGCCGTGGCTCGCCGCCGCGCTCGGGGCCGGCACGCTGCCGCGCTTCGCCCGTGAATCGCGTCATTCGCGCCGCATGCTGTGCGCGGGGCTGGTGGTCATGGCGGCCGGGATGGTCGGCGCCGCGCATGCGTCGCCGTTGGCGGGGCTGCTCTGCGTGTGCGTGGCGGCGTCGATGTTCTTCGTCGTCCAGTCGATCGTGTTCACGTTTCCGGCGTCGCGGCTGGCGGGCAGCGCGCTGGCCGGCGGGCTCGGGCTCGTGAATACGTGCGGGTTGCTCGGCGGCTTCGTCGGGCCGACCGTCGTCGGCGCGATCGAACAGGCGACCGGCAATGCAAAGAACGGGTTGACGCTGCTGGCGGCCGCGCTCGTGATCGCAGCGTTCGCGAGCCTCGCTTTGCGGCACGGGCACGAGCGCGCCGACGTGCGGTCGCGCGGCTGAAGGCAGGCTGAAAAAATCCAGCGGACAGGATGCGGGCCTCGCGCCCGCCTCTCGTCTCACTTCGTCAGAACAGATACATCCCGGCGACGAACACCACGCCCGAGAACAGCAGGGTCGTCACGCAGTACCCCATGATGTCGCGTACGCCGAGCCCCGCGATCGCCAGCGCGGGCAGCGCCCAGAACGGCTGCGCCATGTTGGTCCACGCCTCGCCGTACGCGATCGCCATGGCCGCCTTGCCGAGATCGGCGCCGAGCGCCTGCGCGGCCGGCATCACGAACGGCCCCTGCACGACCCAGTGGCCACCGCCCGACGGCACCGCGAAATTGATCACGGCCGAGCTCAGGAATGCGAGCAGCGGGAACGTGTGCACGTTCGCGATATCGACGAACCACTTCGTGATCACGCCCGCGAGGCCCGAGTGATCCATCAGCGCCTGGATGCCGGCGTAGAACGGGAACTGGATCATGATCCCGGACGCGCCGCGCGCCGCGCCGGCCACCGCGCGTGCATAGGCCATCGGCGTCCGGTGCAGCAGGATGCCGGCCGCGAGGAACGCGAGGTTCACCGTGTCGATGTCGAGCGCGAAGCCCTTCTGCGCGAAACGCAGCACGAGGAACGCCGCGCACAGCGCCGCGACGAGCATCGACAGCACGCGGCTCTCCTCCATCCGCTCCGCGAACGTCGCGTCGGGCCCGAGCTTGCGCTCGACGCTCGGCGGCTCGGCGAGCAGCGCCGGATCGACGCTGACGACGTCGCCCGGCTTCGGCATCATCATTCGCGCGAGAAACGGCAGCATCACGATCAGCCCGATCGTGACGAACGCGTTGTAGCCGGTGAAGATCGTGTCGGACACCGGAATCAGGCCGATGGTCTTTTCCATCGGATTGCCTTTCGTCGCCGCGACGAGCGGGATCGAACCCGACAGCCCGCCGTGCCAGCTCAGGAAGCCCATGTAGGCGGACGCGACGAGCAGCCGGTAGTCGCTGCCGGCCACGCGGCGCGCGACTTCGCGCGCCAGCATCGCGCCGAGCACGAGCCCGAAGCCCCAGTTGATCGCACAGGCCAGCGCGCCGACGAACGCGACGAGCATCACGCCCTGGCCGGGCGTGCGCGCGGTGCTCGCGAGCGCGACGAGCAGGCGCCGCACGGGCGGCGAACTCGCCAGCGCGTGGCCGGTGACGAGGATCATGACCATCTGCATCGAGAACGCGAGCAGGTTCCAGAAGCCCGAACCCCACATCGTCGTGAGTTGCACGGGTGTGTTCGGCGTGAGGCCGAACGCGAGCGCGAACGTGACGATCGTCAGCAGGATCGCGAAAATCAACGGGTCGGGCAACACGCGGTGGACCACCTGCGTGAAGAAGCGGGAAATGCGCTGGATCAACTTGAGCTCCTCGTTTCCTGATAGGGACATCCGCGCGTATCGTTGTTGGTTGAGGCGCGGAAACGCGCGGATTCTTGCACAGAACCGGCGGACGCGCTTCGGCGCGCAAAATCACGCTCGCGTCGTGTCAGGACAGGGAAACGGGGAAAAACGGAGAAAGGCGGCACGATCCGCGCCGCCTTCGAGGGTAATGGCCGCCGCGCGTCAACGCACCGTCGTCACTTCACTGGCTCGCTCAGCGTCGCCACGTCCGTCACCCGCCGCTCGGCGAGCCGCTGCGCGAACCGATACGCGGCGAGCGATCCCGCCACCGCCAGCAGCATCGGCACGAGGCTGTCGTGATTCGCACGCGTGAATTCGAGCAGCAGCACGACGGCCGTGACCGGCATCTGCATCGATGCGGCGAGAAACGCGGTCGCGCCGATCAGCGCGCATCCGCCGAGCGATGCGCCGGGCCACACGGCGCTCCACAGCCCGCCGAGCACGACCCCGAGCAGCGCACCGTTCGCGAGACCCGGCGTCAGCAGCCCGCCCTCCGCGCCGGCCCGCAGGCTGCCGGCCTCGATCAGCACCTTCAGCATGAGCAGCGCCGCCGCGAGGCCGATCGTCAGCGTGCCGTCGAAACCCAGCGACGCCGGCCCCTTGCCATTGCCGAGCAATTGCGGAAACCGCATCGACAGCACGCCGATCACCGCGAAGTTGAGCAGCGCGAACACCGGCAGCCGCCAGTCCTTCGGCGCGTTCGCCCGCGCGCGGGTGGTGAGCCGCACGAACCCGTACGCGGCGAAGCCGAACAGCGGCCCGCAGACGACCGACCATGCGACGAGCGGCGTGCTCAGCACGAACGCCGGCACCGTGTACTGGTGTTCGTTGCCGAGACCGAGCCACGCGACGATCGCCGCGATCGCGGACGTCACGACCGCCACGACCAGCGCACGCAGTTCGAACGTGCCGAGCAGCACCTCGAGCACGAAGATCGCGCCGCCGAGCGGCACGTTGTAGACGGCCGCGAGCCCCGCGCCGGCGCCGCATGCGACCATCAGCCGGCAGTCGTCGGGCGTGAGTCCCGCCGCATGGGCAAGCCGCCCGGCGAGCAGCGAACCGATCTCGCGCGGCGCGACTTCGCGGCCGAGCGGCGAGCCGAGCGCGACGGTGACGATCTGCAGCAGCGCGTGAACCATCGTGCTGACGAACGGCATCCGCGGATCGGCCGCGCGCACCGCGCGGCGGATGCTGACGAGCGGCCGGCCATACCGGTAAAGCGCCCACCAGCCGCCGCCCGCGACGATCCCGCAGACGACCAGGACCGCCAACCGGCGCAGCGGCTCGGCGCCGGTCACGCCACTGAGGAAGCTCTCGGCGCCGATCACGTGCGCGACGCTGTAGCCGTACGCGACGTGCTGGATCGCATGCAGCAGCAACGCGAGCAGCATGCCGCCGAGCCCCGCGCCGATACCGGTCAGGACCGTGACGACCGCCACGCGCGCGAACGGGCTGGCGGTCGGCGAAGATGCCGCGGGAGGGGACGGAAGATCGAGGCGCATAAGTTCGGCGAACGGGGAATCGAAAAAACGGCATGCAACCCGCACGCCGTCGTCAGCACCGCATCGTAGGCCTGCACCCCTTATGAGGCAAACGTATTTTTCGAATCGACTCATGCATTTCATGAATGCACGGCGTCCGGCGGGCCGTAATGGCCCGCCTCCTCGTCAATCCGGATACGTGATCCGCTCCGGTTCGCGCCGCATGATGACCTGCCCGTGGCGCATCGACAGCGTGGCCTTCGCCTGCCGGCGCACGGCTTCGTAGTCGCTGTCCGCATCCAGCACGACGAGATTCGCCGGACGTCCGACCGCGATGCCGTACCCGTCGCCGAGGTGTAGCGCCGTCGCGCTGTGGTCGGTCACGAAGTCGAGGCAGCGCTGCAGGTCCTGGTAGCCCATCATGTGGCAGATATGGAGGCCCGCGTCGAGCACACGCAGGATGTTGCCGTTGCCGAGCGGATACCACGGGTCCTTGATCGAATCCTGCCCGAAGCACACGTTGAGGCCGGCACGGTCGAGTTCCGCGACGCGCGTGACGCCGCGCCGCTTCGGAAACGTGTCGAAGCGCCCCTGCAGATGGATGCTCTCGGTCGGGCACGAGATGAAGTTCAGCCCTGCCCGTTTCAGCAGCCGGAACAGCTTCGAGCAGTACGCGTTGTCGTACGAGCCCATCGCGGTCGTATGGCTCGCGGTCACGCGTGCCCCCATGCCGCGCACGCGTGCCTCTTCCGCAAGCACTTCGAGAAAGCGCGAATGCGGATCGTCGGTCTCGTCGCAGTGCACGTCGACGAGGCAGCCCGTGCGCTCCGCGAGGTCCATCAGGAAGCGGATCGAGCTGACGCCCTGCTCCCGCGTGTTCTCGAAATGCGGAATCCCGCCGACGACGTCCGCGCCGAGTTCGATCGCCCGCTCCATCAGCGCGCGGCCGCCGTCGAACGATTCGATGCCCTCCTGCGGGAACGCGACGATCTGCAGATCGATCAGCCCGCGCGCCTCGTCCTTCACTTCCAGCATCGCCTTCAGCGCGGCGAGCGTCGGATCGGTCACGTCGACGTGCGTGCGTACGTGCTGGATCCCGTGGTCGCGCAGCATGCCGATCGCCGCATGCGCGCGCGTTTTGGTGTCCTCGTGCGTGATTGTCGCCTTGCGCTCGGCCCAGCGCTCGATGCCCTCGAACAGCGTGCCGCTCATGTTCCACGCGGGCTCGCCGGCCGTCAGCACGGCATCAAGGTGGATATGCGGTTCGACGAGCGGCGGAATCGCGAGACGGCCGCCGCCGTCGATATGGTCCGGGTTCGTCGACGCAATCGGCGCGGCTTGCGCGTCGATGCGCGCGATCTTGCCGGCATCGATGCCGATCGTGAACAGGCCGTCGCGGCCGCGCAGGCGTACGTTGAACAGGTTCATGGGGAGGCCTCTTGTCGTGCATGCGTGAACACGGCCGCGCGATCTGCGTCGACGACCGTGCGGTCCGGGCAATCAGTATGGAGGAAAAGCGGCGACGCGCGCACCTGCCGCGCATGTTGCATCGACACGACAACCGGGCTGCGCGGGACGGCAGCCGCATGCCGGCCGTCACGCAGGAACGGCCGGCCCGACGCGCGCGCGACGCCGCGTGTCAGTTTTGTGAAGGACTCTTGCCGGATCAGGAACAGTGCGCTCGCGGCCCCAAGGCCCTTGCGCGTGCGGCGCATTCCTATACTTGCGCCGAACTTTGGTTTCCAGTCCCACACGCAGGAGCTTCCCGATGAAAAAAACCCTGATCGCCGGTGCGTGCGCCGCCACCCTGTTCGCGCCGCTCGCCCACGCGCAAAGCTCGGTCACGCTGTACGGCCTGATCGACGCCGGCATCGCCTATACCAACAACGTGAACGGCGCGTCGCAGTGGCGCATGGCGACCGGCACGATCAACGGCAGCCGCTTCGGCCTGCGCGGCACCGAGGATCTCGGCGGCGGCCTGAAAGCGCTGTTCGTGCTCGAAAACGGCTTCAACGTGAACAACGGCGGGCTCGGCCAGGACGGCAAGCTGTTCGGCCGCCACGCGTATGTCGGCCTGAGCCGCGCCGGCTACGGCACGCTGACGCTCGGCCGCCAGTACGACACGATGGTCGACTTCGTCGCGCCGCTGTCCGCGACGGCCGGCGATCTCGGCGATGCGGGCTTCGCGCATCCGTTCGACAACGACAACCTGAACCACTCGCTGCGCATCAACAACGCGGTCAAGTACACGAGCGACACGATCGCGGGCTTCAAGGTCAGCGCGCTGTACGCGTTCTCCAACTCGGCGAATTTCAGCGCCAACCGCGCGTACAGCGTGGCCGCGAGCTTCACGAACGGCCCGCTGAAGCTGGCCGGCGCCTACCTGCAGATGAACGGCACGAAGGGCTCGACGAGCGCGAGCCCCGGCGCGACCGATTCGGCCGAGGCGAAGAGCCTGAACCAGGGGGGCTGGTCGATCGGCTCGGACCGCATGCGCACGTACGGCGGCGGCGTCAGCTACGTATTCGGGCCGGCGACCGTCGGCTTCGTCTACACGCGCTCGCAGTACGACAACACCGGCTCGTTCGGCTCCAGCGGCCAGATCGCGTTCAACAACTACGACGTGAACGTGCGCTATGCGGTCACGCCGGCCGTCAGCCTCGGCGCCGCCTATGTGTACACGGACGCCAGCGTGTCGAATCCCGACAGCAAGCACGGCACCGATCCGAAGTGGCATCAGGTCGACCTGCAGGCCGTGTACAAGCTGTCGCGCCGCACCGACCTGTACGCGGAAGCGATGTTCCAGCATGCGTCCGGCCGCGGCTACCAGGCGTTCATCAACACGTCGGGCGGCGCATCGAGCACGGCGAACCAGGTCGTCGGCACGATCGGCATGCGCACGCGCTTCTGACCGGCAGCGCGCAACGTCGCCCGCCTGTACCGAGCCCGTGTGCACCGCGCCCGTGTGCACGGCGCCCGTGTTTGCTCACGGGTCCGGCCGCGGCGGGCGACAGCGCCAATGTTGTTGCTTCTGGAACGCAGCCCTCCTGGAATCGGGGTGTTTGCGCATCGGCCCGCTGCGTAGACTGACGTCGAAGGTCGGAGCCGCGCGTCGCGCGTCGATCCGGCCACCCACCCCGTATTCAGGAGAACCTCGTGAAATCGCTCGTCGTTACCGCCGCCGCTGCCATCCTGCTTGCCGCACCGGCCCTGTCGTTCGCCCAGCAGGCGAAGTCGCCCGTCACGCGCGCGCAGGTGCTGCAGGAACTGATCGATCTCGAGTCGGTCGGCTACAACCCGGCGCGCGGTGAAGTCGGCAACTATCCGGAGGACATCCTGGCGGCGCAGGAACGACTGCAGGCGAAGCGTCTCGCCGAGCGGAAAGCGGCGCAGGCCGCCTACGGCCCGGCCGGGGCGCCTGCAACCGAATCGGGCGCGGCGGCCAAGCCCGCGCTGTGATGACGTGCGTCGCTCGCATCGAGCATGCATGGCGAGCGACGCGTAGTGGATGTTTGCAGGAAACAACCCGCCGCGCGCCGATGCGCGCGCGGGGTTCAGGCGGCCTGCGCTCAGGCGGCCTGCGGTTCGCGGTCGATCGCGTTCAGCATCTCGACGTCGCGCGCGATCATTCCCGGTACTTGCGCACGCAACATCTCGACCCAGGTCCGCACCTTCGCATCGACGAAACGGCGCGACGGGTACAGCGCATACACGTTCATCTTCTGCAGGATATGCGCGGGCAGCACACGGACCAGCGTGCCGTCGCGCAGCGCGTCGATCGCCGAATACAGCGGCAGCATGCCGATTCCGATGCCGTCGCGGATCGCGAGCGCGAGCGATTCGGCGGTATTGGTCTGCACCGGCCCGGCGACGTGGATCTGCTCGACGCCTTCGGGCCCTTCGAGCACCCATTCGTGCGTCGGAAACGCCGGCGTGCACAGCGTCAGGCACGCGTGCGCGGCGAGATCCTGCGGGCGGGCCGGCACGCCGTGCCGTTTCACGTAGTCGGGTGACGCACACAGAATGCTGAAGGTCGACCCGAGCAGGTGCGACACGAGTTCCGAATCGGGCAGCGACGACGCGGTGACGACGGCCATGTCACTCGTGCCGTCGAACAGGTCGGGCATGCGCTGCGACAGCGACAGCTCGATCGACACGTCCGGGTACTGCGTGTGATAGCGCGTCAGCGCGGGCATCACGTAGTGGTGACCGACGCTCGCGAAGCTGTGCATGCGCAGCACGCCGGCCGGGCGCTCGTGCGCGCAGCTCGCTTCTTCTTCCGCGCGGTCGACGTCGGCGAGGATCTGGCGGCAGCGCCGCAGATAGCTTTCGCCGGCCGACGTCAGCGCGAGACGGCGGGTCGAGCGATTCATCAGACGGGTGCGCAGGCGCGCCTCGAGCTCCGACACCGCGCGCGACATCGCGCCGGTCGTCGAATTCAGCGATTGCGCGGCGGCGGTGAAGCTGCCCGTCTCGACGACGCGCGAAAACACCCGCATGTTTTGTAGGGTATCCATTCCTGTGAGCAACCTGTAGCGGAGCCGCCATTTTCCTCCACTGGATGCGACAGATTGTTACTTCGGCTGCAACTATCGTTTCCCCGCAACTGCGTTAATGCGCGGGCGCCGCGCTCCTACAATCGGCGCCTCACCAGTCGAACGGGCCGTTCGGACGCGCCGCGGCACCGCGCCGGCCCCCTCTTTTCATGAAGCCACAACCTGCGATCGAGCGATCTTCCATCGAACCGGCACGATGGAGGCCATGGCTCGATCCGCTCGGCAACGCGGCGCGCGACTGGGCCGCGACCGACGGGCTGATCTGGCTGCATCTCGCGAAAACGGTGCTCGCGGCGCTGCTGGCGATGGGCATCGCGATGCGTCTCGAGATGTCGCAGCCGCGCACCGCGATGACGACCGTGTTCGTGCTGATGCAGCCGCTGTCGGGCATGGTGTTCGCGAAGAGCTTCTATCGCGTGCTCGGCACGGCGGCCGGCCTCGTCGGTGCGCTCGCGCTCGGCGGGCTGTTCGCGCAGCAGCCGGAGCTGTACATGGCCGGCATCACGCTGTGGATCGGCGGCTGCATCGCCCTCGCGGTGCGCAACCGCCACTTCCGCTGGTACGGCTTCGTGCTCGCCGGCTACACGGCCGCGCTGATCGGCCTGCCGGCCGTGATGACGCCGCAGACGCTGTTCCAGTCCGCGCTCACGCGCGCCGCGGAAGTCGCACTCGGCATCGCGTGCTCGGGCGCGGTCAGCGCGCTGATCCTGCCGTTGAGTTCCGCGAAGGCGCTGATGCGCTCGTTGAGCGCGCGCCACGCGACGTTCGCGGCGTTCACGGCCGGCGCGCTGGCGGGCGACGTCGCGCGCGGCGATTTCGAACGGCGCTTCGCCGATTTCGTCGACGACATCGTCGGCTTCGAAGCCAACCGCGCGTTCGCGTCGTTCGAGGACCCGCACATTCGCGCGCGCAGCCGCCGGCTCGCGCGGCTGAACAGCGAGTTCATGAACGCATGCACGCGGCTGCATGCGCTGCACCAGCTCGTCAAACGGCTGCGCGCGAATCATTCGGACGCGGTGCTCGACGCGCTGGCGCCGCACGTCGACGCGCTCGCACAGCGCTTCGCCGCGTTGCGCGACGAACGCCAGCACGGCATCGCACCGGCCACCGGCGCGCTGCTCGAACTGCGCCGCTTCCATGGTGCGTTGCCGAAGGCCGCGCGCGCGTCGCGACGGGCCATCGAGGACCATGCGGCCGGCGGCCTGCTCGACTTCGATACCGCGATCGAGCTGCTGTACCGGTTCATCGGCGAATATCTCGGCTACGTCGATACCTACGCGTCGCTCGATCAGGACGACCACGCATTCGAGCGCTCGGTCACGCATTACGCGGTGAAGACCAATGCGTTCTTCGTCGGCTTCGCCTTCCTGCGCACGGTGGTCGCCGTCGGTGCGATGAGCGCATTCTGGATCGCGTCCGAATGGCCGAGCGGCTCGCTCGCGGTGATCGCCACCGCGATCGCATGCGCGCTCAGCTCGACCTCGCCGCGCGCGCCGAAATTCGTCGCGCAGATGAGCGTCGGCGCGGCGTTCGCGACCGCGGTCGGCTACCTGTTCCTGTGCTACGTCTATCCGAACATCGACGGCTTTCCGCTGCTGTGCGCGGCGCTCGCGCCGGTGCTCGGCCTCGGCGCGTTCCTCGCGATGCGGCCGGGCCTGTCCGGCTACGGGATCGGCTTCGCGGTGTTTTTCTGCCTGCTCGCGGGCCCCGACAACGCGATCGCGTATACGCCGGAAGTGCTGATCAACAACGGGCTGGCGATCGTCGTCGCGATGCTCGCGTGCTCGCTCGTGTTCGCCGTCGTGTTCCCGACCCACATGCCCTGGCTCACCGGCCGGATCGCGCACGACTTGCGCCGCCAGGTGACGCTCGCATGCGAAGGCGCGCCGGACGGCCTCGCGCAGCGCTTCCAGTCGAGCACGCACGACCTGATGGCGCAACTGCGGACGCTGCTGGTACGCCGCACGCGGCAGCATCGCGATGCGATGCGCTGGATGCTGTCGACGCTCGAGGTCGGCCATGCGGTGATCGACCTGCGCGACGAACTGCACGCGTTCTGCGCGTCGAAACCGCCGCAGACGCTGCGCTGGACCGGTTCGATCGACGCGGTGCTGAACGAACTGCCACGCTTCTTCGACGATCCGACGCCCGGCCACCATGCACGCACGCTGAAATCCGTGAATCTCGCGATCCGCGCGGCGCAGCACACGCTGCAGGCGTGGTACGCGGTGCCCGACGCGCGTCGCAGCATGCAGCGGATCGTCGGCTGCCTGCACTTCATGCGCAGCGCGCTGCTCGACAAGGACGCGCCGTTCAACCGGCACCGCCATTGAAGGCCGATGCGCGCGCAACGGGATCGTTGTTCCGGATGGAAATAAGCTCTACAGCCGCGGTGATTAATCTTTAAGCAGTGCGAGCCTATAGTTTCCTCACTGCCAGCAAGACTGGCACTCACCCAGGAGAACTCAAATGAAGCCGCTGCACCTCGCCCTCGTTGCCCTGTCGCTCACCGCTGCTGTCGCCCACGCACAGCCGGCGCCGGCAGACGTCGCACCGCAACAGGCGAACCGCGCCGAGGCGATCAAGGCCGCCGGCCGCGTCGATCGTGCGCAATCGAAGCAGGAAGACCCGAATGCCTGCGTCGGCCCCGTCAGCTTCTGCAACATCTATTTCGGCAGCTGAGCATGACGCCGCGTCGTCACGGCCAGGCCCGTATCGCCCGCACCGCGCGCATGACCTGCGCGGGCGGACGGCGGTCCGGCCGATCGCCGCATCGCCGTTCCGCCCCACGCCGCTTCGATTGAAGCGGCGCTTGCCGTTTCAGGCGCCGCGCCCCGGCCGCCAACCCACTTCGCGCAACGCATCCAGCAAGCGCGCCGGCCCGAGCCCCTCGACGCGCGCCCCGCGCGACGCGACGTCGCCGCCCGCGACCAGCGCATTCACGATCGCCTCCTCCACTGCTTCGGCCGCCGCGACGAACAACGCGGAAATATGGTCGTTGTTGACCATTTGCACGCCGGTGGTCGGCGTACCCTTGCTGCCGTAGTTCGCGGCCGGCAAGCCGTCGTTGCCGGTGGCGAACGCGAGGAAGATGTCGCCGCTCGAATCCTCGGTGCCGCCGCCGACGCGGGCGAGCCCGACGCTCGCGCGCTGCGCGAGACGCGTGCATTGATGCGGCAGCAACGGTGCGTCGGTCGCGATCGTGACGACGATCGAGCCCATGCCGGCCTCGCCTTTCGCGTCCGCGTCGCGGAACGGCGAATGCACGTGCCGCAGCACTTCGCCGACCGGGTAGCCGGCCACGCGCAGCATCTCGCGTACGCCGTAGTTCGCCTGCACGAGCGCGCCGACGGTCCAGCCGCCCGCCTCGTCCGCCAGCACGCGCGATGCGGTGCCGATGCCGCCCTTGAACTCGTGGCAGATCATGCCGGTGCCGCCGCCCACGCCGCCTTCGGCGACCGGCCCCGATTGCGCGGCGGCCAGCGCGCGCTGCACGTGCGCGGCGTTCACGTGCTGCCCCCAGATGTCGTTCAGCAGTCCGTCGTAGGTTTCCATCACGACCGGCATGCACCAGTACACGCGGCCGGCCGCCGCTTCGCGTTCGTTCGCGACCAGCGCGTCGCGTACCGCACCGACGCAGTGCGTGTTCGTATAGGCGATCGGCGTCGTCAGCAGGCCCGCTTCGCGGATCCATTCGAGCCCGGTCGCGTCGCCGTTGCCGTTCAGCACGTGCACGCCCGCGAAGCACGGCGAATCGTGCACGGCGCCCGCGCGCGGCTCGATCACGGTGACGCCGGTGCGGATCGACGCGTCGCCGTTCTCGACGTTCAGCGTGCAATGTCCGACCCGCACGCCCGGTACGTCCGTGATCGCGTTGAAGCGGCCCGGCGTGCCGAGTCCGATGCGGATGCCGAGATCCCTCGTGCGCATGATGCAATTCCTCCCGTCTTTCAATGGTTCGGTATATCGGTGCTGCAAGGTGTCGATCCGGTGCTCAGAGCGCGCGGAACGCTTCGCTGTGGCGCGCCCAGGCCACGTACATCACGAGTGCCGCGACCAGCAGCCCCGCGATGATGATCAGGTCGGTCGGCTTCGTCGCGGTGGCCAACGTCGTGACCAGCGTATACGCGGCGCCCGCCACCGCGACGAGCGGCGTCACGGGCCACAGCGGCATCCGGTAGTGATGTTCGACGTCGCGGCGCACGAACCGGCTCGCGAGCGCGGCCAGCCCGACGACGAGGTAGATCAGCAGCAACAGGTCGACCGTGAACGCGGTGAGCTCGTCGAGGCTCGACACGAACACGAGCCCGGCCGACGGTATCGCGAGCGCGATCGTCGCCAGCCACGGCGATTCGAGGCGCGGATGGATCGCCGAGAACGCGCGGTTGCAGGTGCGCGACCAGAGCGCATGCCGGCCGCTGCTGTACAGCAGGCGACCCATCGTGATCACGATCGCGATGATCGCGTTGAACACCGACAGGAAGATCCCGCCGCTGACCACCCGCGACACGGCCGGATTGCTCAGCGAGCGCACGACATAGCCGATCGGATCGGCGCTCTTCGTCAGTTCCGTCAGCGACGGCGCACCCAGCACGATCGCGGTGAGCGGAACCAGTTCGACGACGAGGATCACGAGCAGCGAATAGATCACCGCCTTCGCGACGTTGCGGTTGCCGCCGCGCAGGTCTTCCGCGAGATACGCGGCCGAGCCGAAGCCGTTGTAGCAGAAGATCGCGGTGCCGATCGCGGGCACGATGGCCGCGAGCGTCGCCGGCACGAGCGCATTGCCGCTCGCGACGACCGGTGCGATCAGCACTTCGGCGCCGCGATGCGGCGACCCGAAGCCGAGCCCCGCGATCAGCATCAGCACGCCGATTTCGACGACCAGGAACGCGCCGGTGATCCAGGCGTTCGTCTTGATGTTCAGCATGCCGAGCAGATAGCTGAGCAGCACGATCGTCAGCGCGACCGACTGGTTGCTGAAGTGCGTGCCGAGCGCGTTGTTCAGGTATGGCGCGGCGCCGCTCGCGAGCACGGCGGGGATGAACACGCTGACCGACAGCACCGTAATGAAGGTCAGGTAGCCGGGCAGCGTGCCGAACACGCGCTTGGCCATCACGTATTCGCCGCCCGCACTGCGATGCGCGGCGCTGAGTTCCGCATAGCAGAGCGCGAACGCGAGCGCGAGCACGCCGCCGAGCACGAACGACAGCACGGCGCCGCTGCCGGCCTGCTGTATCGCGAACGGCGCGATCACGAAGATCGAGCTGGCCGGTGTCACGCCCGATACGGTGATCATCACTGCGTCGCGTACGCTGAGCGTCTGCGACAGCGCGCGCGGCGCGTCTTCCATTGCGGGCGCCGCTTGCACGGTGCCCGTCGATTCCGACATCATCGCCATTTCGTTCTCCTGCGCCTATGCTGCTCTTTTTTGACAACCCATACTCGGGCCCGATTGATTGCGTGGCAGTCTAGGAAGCCAATTTCAGGACCGCTATTCCCCCTTCGTGTTACGCCCTTCCGGTGGTGGTATGGATCGTCTCTTTTCGGAAATCGCAATGCACCAGGCGCTTGGCCGCGCAATCGATCATCTCGGCCAGCCGCGCTTCTGGCGGTTCCTGGTGCTGCTGCTCAATGAAATGGTGCCGTTCGACAACGCGCTCGCGACCGCGGTCGGCAGCGACGGCGTGCCGCTCGTGCTCGACGAATACGACACCGGCGGCACCGACAGCGCGTCGCCCGTGCCGCTCTACCTGAACGGCGTCTATCTGCTCGATCCGTTCCTGCAGGCCGCGCACGACGGGCTCGCCGACGGTTGCTACCGGCTCGAGGAAGTCGCGCCCGACCTGTTCCGGCAGAGCGAGTATTTCCTCAGCTATTTCCGCGACGCGGTCGGCGACGACGAGATCCAGATTCTCGTGCGGCCGAATGCCGACACGCTGCTGTCGCTGTCGCTCGGTGCGTCGACGCGCTTCGACGTCGAGCCGCTCGGCAAGCTGACGGCCGCGATGCCGTGGGTGCTCGCGGCGATCCGGCAGCACTGGCGGCTGGTGGGCGACGCCGCGCGCGTGATGCCCGACGCCGATCTCGGCGCACGTGTCGAGCAGGCGCGGGCGTGCTGACCGACCGCGAGATGTCGATCGCACGCATGGTGC
Organism: Burkholderia sp. IO2; assembly: GCF_029522185.1. Lineage (NCBI taxonomy): Bacteria > Pseudomonadati > Pseudomonadota > Betaproteobacteria > Burkholderiales > Burkholderiaceae > Burkholderia > Burkholderia sp. IO2. The sequence goes on from NZ_JAKWFH010000019.1 coordinate 102,046, forward strand.
TGCGCGGCAATTCGTCGAAGGCGATCGCCGAGCGGCTCGCGATTTCACCGGAAACGGTGAAGGTGCATCGACGGCATGTGTATGCAAAGCTCGGAATTTCGTCGCAACCGGAGCTGTTTTCACGGTTCATCCAGGCGCTGGGCGAGGACGCGGCGGGATGAGTGCGCCGATGCACGCGACTGCCTTCACCCGCCCGCCTCGATGAACCCGCCATCGGGCGCCTGGTGCGGCACGTACCAGCCGAAATACACCTCGGCCTCGACGATCCGGCCGTCGCGTACGCGCAATCGCTCGGCGTTGCGAAACCGCCGTCCGGCGGTCGTGACGGCTTCGTACACGACGAACACGTATTCGCCATGCACCGCCACGTCGACGAACTCGAATCCTGCGAGCATCGCGCTGTTCGGCCAGCAGCGCGCCAGATACGCGTCGCGGTCGAGCCGGTTGTCGAGCGGGCTCGTGAAATGGAAGTCCGGCGCGATCAGCGCTTCGATCGCGTCGCGGTTCTTGTCGACATACGCGCGATAGCTCGCACGCGCGACTTCACCGGGATCGTCTGGCATCGTCGTTACCTCCGCGAAGGGTCGGGGTGACCGCAACGGCTCGCGTCGCCCCGGCGCATCGATGAAACGGAAACGGGCGGCACGCACGGCCACGGCCGCTCGCGCGTGCGCGGACCGGCGTGCATGTCCGGCGCGACGCCATGCATGAGAAAGCACGCGCCGACCGATCCGCCGGTCCCGCACCGCGCCTGTCGGCGCAGGCCGGGGTGCGCGTCGGTTGCCCGTTTCCGCACGCACGGGCATGATGTCTGCCAGCGTGCCAGCGCCAGCCGTCCGCTTCGGCGGTCGTCGACACCCCGAGCGGCATGCCGCCACTGCGCCGCCGGCATCGTCGAGCAATCCGCGTGCCGGCCCCGTTCGTCCATCTCACCGAGCCCATGTCACTCCGCGCCTTCAGAACGCTCGTCGCCATCGCCCGCTACCGGACCTTCGCGCGCGCCGGCGAAGCCATCGGCCTCACCCAATCGGCGGTGAGCCTGCAGATCAAGACGCTCGAAAGCGAATACAACGTGCAGTTGTTCGACCGTTCGCGCCGACAGCCGGTGCTCACCGAAGCCGGCAACATCCTGCTCGCGCAGGCCGAGCAGGTGCTCGCGATGGTCGACCGGATTCCCGATGCGCTCAGCGACGAGAAGAAGCTGGTCGGCCGGCTGCGGATCGGCGCGATCCAGACCGCGTTGTCCGGCCCGCTGCCCGACGCGCTGCTCGCGCTGCGTGCCGCGCATCCGTCGTTGCGCGTGCACGTGTCGGCCGGCATGTCGGTGGAACTCGCGAACCGCGTCGCAGCCGGCGAGCTCGACGCGGCGATCACGACGCGCCCGGTGCGCCCGCATCCGGCGGAACTGACGTGGACCACGCTGTACGAGGATCGCTTCTGGCTGCTCGCACCGCCCGGTCATGCGGAACGCGACGCGGGCGCGCTGCTCGATGCGCTGCCGTTCATTCGCTTCGACGCGCAGGCGTGGGCCGGCCGGATGATCGCCGCCGAGCTGCGCCGCATCGGCGTGCGGGTGCGCGAGGAGATGGTGCTGGACAGCGCGGAAACGATCGCGCGCATGGTGGCGCGAGGGCTCGGTGCGGCGATCGTCGCGCTCCCCGACGCAACGCTTGCGCGCCTGCCGCCGGTCACGCGCTTGCCGTTCGGCCGGCCGCAGATGGGCCGCGCGGTCGTGCTGCTCGAACACCAGTCGCGTCCGGCCGAACGTTTCGCCCGCGCGCTGGCCGCCGAAGTGACCGCGTCATCGATGAGAATTTCTCATTGAACACCCGATAATTCACCATTATTCCTGTTGCTTGCACGTGTTAACTTGGCGGCATCGTCACTCTTTCGATTGCATGTCGCCATGTCGTCCGCCGGATGGATTCCCGCGTCGTTCCGCTGCGTTGCCTGCCGGCCGCGCCGGCGCTCCGGCACGACCCGCATGAAGGCGCGCCGATGATCGGCCCGATCCTGCTCGCGCTCGCGCCGGTCGCGCTGCTGGTCGCGTTCGGTCATGGCCTGCGGCGCACCGGCTTCATCGCCGCAGCGTTCTGGCCGCACGCCGAGCGGCTCTGCTACTACGTACTGCTGCCCGCGCTATTCGCGGACGGCCTCGCGAATGCGCGGCTGCAATCGTTGCCCGTTTTACCGCTCGCGGCGGCGCTGGTCGGTTCGACCGCATTCGCCGCGGCGCTTCTTCTGCTGGTCCGCCAGTTCGTGCGGGTCGACGGCGCCGGCTTCACGTCGGTGTTCCAGGGCGCCGTGCGTTTCAACAACTATGTCGGCACCGCGCTCGCCGCCGGGCTGTTCGGTGCGAAGGGCATTGCACTCGCGGCCGTCTGCGTCGCGGCGATCGTGCCGACCGTCAACCTGATGTGCGTGCTGGTCTTCGCGCGCTACGGCGACACGCGGCTCGGCGCGGCGGCGCTCGTGCGTCAGATCCTGTCGAATCCGCTCGTCGTCGCCTGCGCGCTCGGGATGGCGATGCAGGCCGGCGGCCTGGCGTTTCCGGCCGCCGTCGAGCCGGCCGTGCGGGCGCTCGGCGCCGCGTCGATGCCGCTCGGCCTGCTGTGCGTGGGCGCGGCGCTGACATTCGATGCGGCCCGCGCATGGTGGCAGCCGGTGTGCGTCGCATCGGCGTTCAAGTTCGTGGCGATGCCGCTCATCACGCTCGCGGCCGGCCGGCTGTTCGGGCTCGGCGATGCGGCGCTGACCGTCGCGCTGCTGTTCCAGGCGCTGCCGACCTCGTCGGCGTCGTACATCATGGCGCGCCAGCTCGGCGGCGACGCGCCGCTGATGGCCGGCATCACCGCGTTCCAGACGATCGCCGCCGCGCTCGCGATGCCGGCCGTGCTCACCGCGCTCGCGTCGACGCCCGCGTTCCGCTGACGACGCCCGCCCGGCCCCCTTCCCTGAATCGGCCCGCAGGCCGGCCATCGCGCGGTTCGGCATCGTTTAGCCGCGCGCGGCCACGCACGCCTCGCGGCACACGCTTCCTTTCGAGATTGCACGCCACATGAATGCTCCCGCCCCGCCCGCCAGCGTCGTCGCCCCCCGGCCGCACGCGGCCATCTACGTGAAGCTCACGCTCGTCGCGCTGTTCTGGGGCGGCACGTTCATCGCAGGCCGGATCCTCGCCGCGACGATGTCCGCGACCTCGGCGGCCACCGGACGCTTCGCGATCGCCGCGCTGCTGCTGGTCGTGCTGACCTGGCAGGTCGAAGGCGGGCTGCCGACACTCAGCGGACGCCAGATCGTGACGACGTTCGGCCTCGGCGCGACCGGCATCTTCCTGTACAACGTGTGTTTTTTCGCGGCGCTCGCGCGGATGCCGGCCGGGCGCACCGCGCTGTTCGTCGCACTGAATCCGGTCGCCACCGCCGTGCTGCTGTCGGTCGTCGTGCGCGAACGCCTGTCGCTGTCGCGCTGGGCCGGCATCGCGGTCGCGCTGTGCGGCGCGCTGGTCGTGATCAGCCGCGGCGATTGGCTGCGCGTGCTGACCGATCTCGGCAATACGTTCGGCGCCGGCGAACGCTTCATGCTGTGCGCGGTGCTGAGCTGGGCCGCCTACACCGTGATCGGCCGGCGCGCGCTCGACGGGCTGTCGCCGCTCGCGGCCACCACGTACGCGGCGCTCTGGGGCCTCGCGCTGCTGCTCGTCGCGCACCTGTTCGACGCGACGGCGACTGGCGGCACGCCGCTGACGTGGCAGGCCGTCGCATCGATGCTCTATCTCGGCGCCGTCGGCACGGTGATCGCGTTCGTCTGGTATTCGCAGGGCATCCGCCTCCTCGGGCCGGCCCGCGCGGCCGTGTTCACCAACCTGGTGCCGGTGTTCGGCGTGCTGCTGTCGGTCGTGCTGCTCGGCGAGCCGCTGTCGCCGTCGATGCTGGCCGGCGGCGCACTCGTGATCGCGGGCGTCGCACTGACCAATCGCGCGAACCGCTGATGCGTCGGCGTGCGCCGCGTTCGGGGACGGATGCCGAATACCGGATGCAGGCGCCCGCCATGCCGTTGCGTGCTGCATACGTCGGGCCGATACGCCCCCCGATCTTCTCGCAGCCCCGCCAAAAACCGCCTATCGTGAATGAAGCGCCCCCGTTTGCCGCCGTTCGACCGTGCGTCGCCCGCCGCGGCAACGGCCTTGCGTTCCGGCGCCATTCACCGCGGTCGTCGCGCACGCTCGCCCGTGCACGCGATCGCGCCCGCCCACCGACTACCAGGAGGCACACATGAAAGCTGCGCTGCTCGTCAGCTCCGTCCTGCTCGCCATGGCGTCCGCCTCGGCCTCGGCCCAAGGTTCGATCACGAAAGTCGAGAACGGCGCGCTCGTCGCCGCCAACGGCATGACCGTCTACGCATTCGACAAGGACAAGCCCAACGCCGGCACCAGCGCCTGTACAGGCCCATGCGAAACCCTGTGGCCACCCTACAAGGCCAGCGCGACCGACGTACCGGTCGGGCCCTACACGATCGTCAAGCGCGACGACGGCAGCCCGCAATGGGCGTACAAGGGCAAGCCGCTGTACTTCTTCTCGAAGGACATGAAACAGGGCGAGCGCAACGGCGACAACTTCAAGAACGTGTGGCACGTGGTCGCGCCGTAAGCCTTCTTTCGCCGCCTTCCGCGCATTTCGCGAGGACGTAAAAAAGCCCGCCCCCGATCGCCGATCGGGGCGGGCTCCGGCCGCTTCGCACGTCGCACCGGCCGCATGCAGCCGGTGCGCGCGTGGGCTCAGCGGCTCGACGGGAAGCTGAACACCGTCCCCTCGCGCACGCCGGCCGACGGCCAGCGTTGCGTGATCGTCTTGCGCTTCGTGTAGAACCGCACGGCGTCCGGACCATAGGCATGCAGGTCGCCGAACAGCGAACGCTTCCAGCCGCCGAACGAGTGGTATGCGACCGGCACCGGCAGCGGCACGTTGATGCCGACCATGCCGATCTGGATGTTGTCGCCGAAATAGCGCGCAGCCTCGCCGTCGCGCGTGAACAGGCACGTGCCGTTGCCGTACTCGTGCGCATCGATCAGCGCCATCGCCTCGTCGAGCGACTTCAGGCGGATCACGCCGAGCACCGGCCCGAAGATCTCGTGCTGGTAGATCGGCATGCCGGGCTTCACGTTGTCGAACAGGCACGGGCCGAGGTAGTAGCCGCCGTCATGGCCGTCGACCTTCACGCCGCGACCGTCGACGACGAGCGTCGCGCCGGCTGCCACGCCCGCTTCGACGAAACCCGTCACCTTCTCGAAATGCTGCTTCGTGACGAGCGGGCCCATGTCGACGCCCGCGCCGTTGCCCGGGCCGACCTTCATCTTCTCGATCTCGGCCTTCAACCCCGCGACGACCTTGTCGCCCGTTTCGTCGCCGATCGCGACGACGAGCGGAATCGCCATGCAGCGCTCGCCGCACGAGCCGTACGCGGCGCCCATCAGCGCGTTCACCGCATTGCCGATGTCCGCATCCGGCATCACGACCGCGAAGTTCTTCGCGCCGCCGAGCGCCTGCACGCGCTTGCCGTGCGCGCAGCCGGTCGAGTAGATGTATTCGGCGATCGGCGTCGAGCCGACGAAGCTCACGGCCTTCACGCGCGGATCGGTCAGGATCGTGTCGACCGCTTCCTTGTCGCCGTTCACGACGTTCAGCACGCCCGGCGGCAGGCCGGCCTCGAGCGCGAGCTCGGCCATGCGCAGCGTGGACGACGGCGTACGCTCGGACGGCTTCAGCACGAACGTGTTGCCGCAGGCGACGGCCATCGGCCACATCCACAGCGGCACCATCACCGGGAAGTTGAACGGCGTGATGCCGGCCGCGACGCCCAGCGCCTGGAACTCGCTCCACGAATCGATCGCGGGGCCGACGTTCTTGCTGTGCTCGCCTTTCAGCAACTCGGGCACGTAGGTCGCGTATTCGACGTTCTCGATCCCGCGCTGCAGTTCGCCCATCGCATCGGCGAGCACCTTGCCGTGCTCGGCCGTGATCAGCGCGCACAGCTCGTCGGCGTGTTCCTCGAGCAGCGTCTTGAAGCGGCTCATCACGCGGGCACGCTTCAGCGGCGGCGTGTTGCGCCACGCCGGGAACGCGGCCTGCGCGGACGCGATCGCGGCTTCGACGGTCAGCTTGTCGGCGAGCGCGACGCTCTTGTGCGATTCGCCGGTGGCCGGGTCGAACACCGGCTGGACGCGGCTGCCGCCGTCGACGCGCTTGCCGTCGATCAGGTGGCCGACGGTGGAAGTCACATTGCTGTCGTGTTTCATGTTTCGGGCTCTTTCGTGAATTCGGTTATCGCTGCGGGCGAGCGGTGGCTCAGTCCACTTCGTTCAGTGCGTCGGACAGCGCGTTGACCAGGTTGTCGATCTCGCGCTTCTCGGCGATGAACGGCGGCGCGAGCTGGATCGTGTCGCCGCCGTAACGCACGTAGAAGCCCTTCGCCCAGCAGCGCATCGCGATCTCGTACGGGCGCCGTGCCGGCTCGCCCGGCAGCGCGGCGATCGTCAGGCCGGCCGCCAGCCCGTAGTTGCGGATGTCCGCGATGTGGCGCTGGCCCTTCAGCCCGTGCACGGCCGCCTCGAAATGCGGCGCGAGATCGCGCACGCGGGCCACCGCGTCTTCCTTCACCAGCAGGTCGAGCGCCGCGACGCCGGCCGCGCACGCGACCGGATGCGCCGAATACGTGTAGCCGTGCGGGAACTCGAGCATGTACTCGGGGCCGCCCGCGGCCATGAACGTGTCGTAGATTTCCTTCGTCGCGATCACGCCGCCGAGCGGCTGCACGCCGTTCGTCACCTGCTTCGCGAAGTTCATGATGTCCGGCACCACGCCGAATGCGTCGGCGCCCGTCATCGCGCCGGCGCGGCCGAAGCCCGTGATGACCTCGTCGAAGATCAGCAGGATGTCGTGCGCGGTACAGATGTCGCGCAGGCGCTTCAGATAGCCCTTCGGCGGCACGACCACGCCCGCCGAACCGGAGAACGGCTCGACGATCACGGCCGCGATGTTCGACGCGTCGTGCAGCGCGATCAGCTCGAGCAGGCGGTCGGCCAGCTCGGCGCCGTGCTCGGGCATGCCGCGCGAGAACCTGTTCTCGGCCAGTTGCGTATGCGGCAGGAAATCGGCATCGAGGCCCTGACCGAACAGCTTGCGGTTCGGTCCGATCCCGCCGACCGAGATGCCGCCGAAGTTCACGCCGTGATACCCCTTCTCGCGACCGATCAGGCGCGTTTTCGTGCCCTTGCCCTTTGCGCGCCAGTACGCGCGGGCCAGCTTCAGCGACGTGTCGGCCGCTTCCGAGCCCGAACCCGTGAAGAATACGTAGTCGAGGCCGGCCGGCGTCAGCTCCTTGATCTTGTTGGCAAGTTCGAACGATTTCGGATGGCCGAACTGGAAGGCCGGCGCGTAGTCGAGCTGCGCGACCTGGCGGCTCACGGCCTCGACGATTTCCGTGCGGCCGTGACCGAGGCCCGTGCACCAGAGGCCCGACAGGCCGTCGAAGATCTTGCGGCCTTCGGCGTCGGTGTAATACGCGCCCTTGCCGGACACGATCATGCGCGGATCGGCCTTGAACTGACGGTTGGCCGTGAACGGCATCCAGTGCGCATCGAGCCAGGCGGCGTCGGTGCGGAGGTTCGTGTCGTCGTGCTGGGCGGTGGTGATGTCGGTCATGTCGGTCGGCGCGGCGCGCCCCTCCTCCTTGTGATGATGTTGCACATTGTCGGGACGACAATTAGTCTTTTGAATATCGCAATATCAATGTTCACTTGCTCAACTATGCAAGCAAAGAAACCGAAGAGCCGCGCGCTGCTCGGGCAGCTCAGCGACATGGATCTCCGTCTGCTGCGGGTCTTCAAGGGCGTCGTGCAGTGCGGCGGGATGGCGGCGGCCGAACTGGAACTGAATATCGGCATCTCGACGATCAGCCGGCACGTGAAGGATCTGGAAACGCGGCTCGGCCTCGTGCTGTGCCGGCGCGGCCGCGCGGGCTTCACGCTGACGCCCGAGGGGCAGACGGTGTACGAGGAAACGCTGCGGCTGCTCGCGTCGATGGAAGCATTTCGCAGCAGGATCGACGGCATTCACGACCGGATGGGCGGAGAACTGCACATCGCGGTATTCGACAAGACGGCCACCAACGCGAATGCCCGCCTCGGCGACGCGATCCGCCAGTTCGCCGACGAAGCGCCCGACGTCGCGCTGAACCTGCACGTCGCGTCGATCAACGAGGTCGAGCGCGGGATCATCGACGGCAGTTACCAGGTCGGGATCATTCCCGTGCACCGCAACTCGGGCAGCCTCGTGTATTCGGAGCTGTTCGACGAACGGATGCTGCTCTACTGCGGCCGCCAGCATCCGCTGTTCGATGCGCCGCACGGCAAGCTTACGTGGACGACGATCCGCAACCACGCGTTCGCCGGGCTGGGTTTCCATTCGCCGAACATGGAGCTGAGCCATCGCGCGAAGCTCACCCGCAGCGCGACCGCGTCGGACCAGGAATCGATCGCAACGCTGATTCTGTCGGGCCGCTATCTCGGCTTCCTGCCCGATCACTATGCGGAGAGTTTCGAAAACAAGGGGCTGATGCAGCCGATCGCGCCGCACCGGTTCAATTACCGTTGCCGGTTCGTGAGCCTGCTGCGGCGCTCGCCGCGGCCGTCGCGGGCGGCGCTGCTGTTCCAGTCGTGCCTCGACGCCGCGCATGCGGCGGCACGGCCGGCGGCGTAGCGGCGGCTTGCGGTCCGGTCAGGCGGCGTCGCCGCCCGTACGCGGCTGTGCCCGCTTGCGCGCGACGAAATGGGTCGCGACGAGCGCGGCCGCAAAGCCGGACGCCGCGCCGACGCCGAGCGCCCAGCGCGGGCCGAGATGGTTTGCCACCCAGCCGGCCACCGGCGCGCCGATCGGCGTGCCGCCCAACGCGACCGCGAGGCGCAGCGCCATCACGCGGCCGCGCATCGCCGGCTCGGTGGACAGCTGCATCAGGCTGTTGGTCGAGTTCATGAAGGTGATCGCGGCGATGCCCGTCAGCACCAGCGCCGCGGCGAACGACCAGTAGCCGGGCGCCAGCGCGGCGAACGTGCAGCCGAGCCCGAACAGCGTCGCGCCGATCCACAGATGACGAAACCGCGGCTGCTCGCGGCGCGCGGCGAGCAGCGCGCCCGAGATCGTGCCGACCGCCATCATCGACGACAGGAACCCGAACCCGCGCGCATCGACGTGAAACACGCTGGCGGCCATCGTGGAAATGAACAGCTGGAAATTGAGCCCGAACGTGCCGATCAGGAACAGCATCACGAGGATCGCCGTCAGGTCCGGGCGACGCCACACGTAGCGGAACCCGTCGAGCAGGCTGCTGCGCGCGCGATCCGCCCGCACGTTCGCGCGCAGTTCGTCCTCCCGCAGCCGCGACAGCGACGCCAGCACCGCGAAGAAGCTGAGCCCGTTCGCGAGGAACGCCCAGCCGGTGCCGACCGATGCGATCAGGAACCCGGCCGCCGCCGGGCCGACCATCCGCGCGGCATTGAACGACGTCGAATTGAGCGCGACCGCGTTCGCGAGCTCGCGGTCGCCAACCAGTTCCGCGACGAAGGTCTGCCGCACCGGCGCGTCGAACGCCGACGCGCAGCCGAACAGGAACGCGAACACATAGACGTGCTCGAGCCGCACGGCGCCGGTGACCGTCAGCACGCCGAGCACGAGCGCCAGCGCGCCCATCAGCGCCTGCGTCGCCATCAGCAGCTTGCGCTGGTCGAAGCGGTCGGCCGCGTAGCCGGTCCACGGCAACAGCAGCAGTTGCGGCCCGAACTGCAGCGCCATCACCGTGCCGACCGCCGAGGCATCGTGATGCGTGAGTTGCGTGAGGACGAGCCAGTCCTGCGCGGTGCGCTGGATCCACGTGCCGATGTTCGACACCAGCGAGCCGATCGCCCACACGCGATAGTTGAAACTGCGAAGCGAGCGAAATACGCCCGCGGCCGGCACGCTCATGGCCGCTCCCGGTCCGGCTCGTTGCCGCCGTGCAGCGCGCCGAAGCGCCGCGCGAGGAACAGGCCGAGCACCAGGATGCCGAGGCCGAGCGCCGCGGCGTCGGCCGTGCGCTTCAGGTCGAAATCGCCGACCCGGCACACGAGCGCATACGCGATGACGAGGTTCACGACGCCCCACACCACGTTCACGGTGGACGACGACAGCCCGCGGCCGGGCGGATTCGCGAACGGCGTCTGGAACGGCTCGCCGCGCAGCCCGCTGACGAGATGCGGCACGACGTTCGCGAGAAACGCACCGCCGAAGAAGTACGACACGAGAGGCAGGAAGTTCATGCGCGGATTGTCCTTGCGGCGAGTGGATCGGAGCGGTTCACGGACGCGCCGGGTCCTGGAATTCGGCGAGCCGCTGCAGCAGTTTCACGGCCGCCGCAAGCTCGGCCTGTTCCGCCGCCGACAGTTGCGCGTGCAGCGCGCGGAACAGCCAGTCGTCCTTGGCCGCGCGGTTGGCTTGCAGCACCTTGCGGAAACCGGGCGTGAGCGCGATCAGCGTCTGCCGGCCGTCGCTCGGATCGGGCGCGCCGGCGACCGCGCCGAGCGCCTCGAGCGTCGCGACCGTCACGCGCATCGATTGCGGGCGCACGCTTTCGGCACGCGCAAGCGCCGACACGGTCGCCGGGCCGTCGCGGTCGAGCCGCAGCAACACCGATTTCTGCGAGGACGTGAGGTCGTTCGGATGGGTCTGTTCCCGCAGCCGCCGCATCAGCTTGCCGACCGAGATGCGGAGTTCGCCGGCGAGACCGGCCAGCGGGAGTGGGTCGGGGGGAGACGATGGCGCGTTCATGAATCCAAGATAGCACATCGACAGTCAAACTGTACAGTTTGACTGTATATTACAGCGTGTAAGGATCGCCCCCGCCGTGCCGGCCTTCGCCGCGGCGCCGCCTCCGTTCGGTCGCGTGATCCGGCTCTGCGATAATGCGGGCTTCTTTCCGTTTCCGCTCCGCCTTCCGCCATGACGCAGCCGTCCGCCCCGCTCTCCACCGACCTGCCGCCGATCTCCTGCCTGCCCGGCGACGCGCTGCCGTGGCTGCCGATGAGCGCCGACCTGCCGGGGCTCGCGATCAAGTACCTGCACATCAATGCGGCCGAGGACACGCTGACCGCGCTGCTGAAGATGCCGGCCGGCGGCACGCTGCCGCGCCATCGTCACGACGGCGAGGTGTTCGTCCATACGCTGCAGGGTGCGTGGCGTTACCGCGAATACGACTGGATCGCGCACGCCGGCTCGACGGTGCTCGAACCGGCCGGCTCGGTGCACACGCCGGAAACCCTCGGCGCGCCGGGCGAGGACGTGATCACGCTGAACGTGATGCGCGGCGACCTCGTGCTGCTCGACGACGACGGCCGCGAAACGGCGCGCGAGAACTGCCGCGTCGCGCTGCTGCGCCAGCGCAAGCATGCGCGTACGGCGCCGGATGCGGCCACGGCGTTCGTCACGCGATAAGACACGCGGCGGCGGCGCGACGCGATTCGCATCGCGCCGGCTCCCGTCACGCCTGAACCGCGCGAGCGCCCTGCGGCCCAGGTTTCCGCCGAGCGGCCTGCCCGCCCGTTACCGGAAACGCCGGAAAAACCGCCGAATATCGTCGGCGAGCAAGTCCGGCTCCTCCAGCGCCGCGAAATGGCCGCCGCTCGGCATGTCGGTCCACTGCACCACGTCGAACACGCGTTCGAGCCAACTGCGCGGCGGACGGCTGATCTCCTTCGGAAAGCGCGCGAAGCCGACGGGCGCCGCCACGCGTTGCCCCGGCGCGAAGCGCATCGGCTGCAGCCGGTTTTCCCAATACATCTGCATCGACGAGCCAATGCAGCCGGTGAACCAGTAGAGCGATATGCCCGTCAGCAGCGTGTCGTGCGAAAACCGCCGCGCGACGTCGCCGTCGCAATCGCTCCACGTGCGGAATTTCTCGGCGATCCAGGCGGCCAGCCCGGCCGGCGAATCGTTGAGCGCGACGGCCAGCGTCTGCGGTTTCGTCGCGTGCACGTGCGCGTATCCGCCTTCCATCGCGACCCAGTCGGTGCGCTGCTTCAGGAATGCCTGCTCTTCGTCGGTCAGCGGCGCGGCCGGGTCGATCGCCGGCTCGTAGCTGCCGGGCAGGTAGTTCAGATGGACACCGTCCACCCTGTCGGCATGTTGCGCGCCGAGCGCCACCGACACGGCCGCGCCGATATCGCCGCCCTGCGCGCCGAAGCGTCGATACCCGAGGCCGGCCATCAACCCGGCCCAGCGATCGGCGACCTGAAACGCCGACATGCCGGGGGCCGCCGGCGCCGGCGAGAACAGGAAACCGGGCAGCGAGGGCACGACCACGTCGAACGCGTCGTCAGGATCGCCGCCGAATGCCGCCGGATCGCACAGCCGATCGAGCAGCGCATCGAATTCGAATACGGAGCCCGGCCAGCCGTGCGTGATGACGAGCGGATAAGGTGTCGGTCCCGCGCCACGTCGATGGATGAAATGCACGCGCTGCCCGTCCACGTCCGCGACGAACTGCGGCAGCCGGTTCAGCGCACGCTCGAGCGCACGCCAGTCGAAGCCCCCGGCCCAGTACGCGACCAGCTCGCGCAGCCATGCGCCGTCCACTCCCTGCTGCCAGGGCTCGGCGGGGGTCAGCGTCGGCGGGCGCGCGTCGCGCAGGCGCCGGCGCAGATCATCGAGCGCTTGATCAGGTATCGCAATGTCGAACGGTACGGCGTGCATCGTGTCTCCTCGCGAAGCATGTCGACGAGATTCTGCGCGCTTTTTCCGACTCGCGCCGGCGGCGGGCGGCCGCGCTCGTCAGCCCGTTTCCCGCTCGTCCGCCCGCGCGTCGCGCCGCAGCGCCTGCGGCGGCACGCCGAACCCGCGCACGAACGCCTCGCGCATGTGCCGGCGGTCGCGAAAACCGTTCTCCTGCGCGATCACGTCGAGCGGATGGCGGCTCTGTTCGATCATCAGCCGCGCCGCTTCGAGCCGCAGCCGCTCGATCGCCTTCGCCGGCGACTGTCCGGTTTCGAGCGTAAATATGCGGCTGAACTGGCGCGGGCTCAGGTGCACGGCCTCGGCCAGATCCTCGACGGTCAGCGCGCGGCCGAGGTTTTGCCGCGCGTAGTTGAGCGCGTTCTGGATCCGGTCGGATTTCGGCGCGAGATCGAGCATTTCCGAATGCTGCGACTGGCCGCCGGCCCGGCGCTGGTGCATCACCAGCTTGTGCGCGACCGACCGCGCGGCATCGGCGCCGAGATCCTTTTCCACCATGGCGAGCGCGAGATCGAGCCCGGCCGTCATCCCGGCCGACGTCCAGATCGGGCCGTCGACGATATAGATCCGGTCGTCCTCGACGCGAATCTCCGGGTAATGCCGCTGCATGTCGCGGCCGAACGCCCAGTGCGTGGTCGCGCGACGCTGCGCGAGCAGCCCGGCCTCGGCCAGCACGAACGCCCCCGTGCAGATGCCGGCGATCCGCCGCGCACGCGTATTCGCGCGGCGCAGATAGGCGACGACGCCGGCCGGCGCCGGCGCGGCGAGCGGATCGTTGACGCCCGCGACGATCCACGTGTCGACGCCGATCCGCCCGCGCAGCGCGCGCGTGGCGACCGGCAGCCCGAGCGACGAGCGCACGTCGCCGCCGTCGACCGAATAGTTGTCCATCGCGTAGAACGGCTTCTCCAGACCCATGTTCGCGTACTCGAACACCGACTGCGCGGCGAGCGCCATGATCTGGAAGCCGTCGCTGATCAAAAAGCCGATTCGGTGCATGTGTGTCCTCCGGTCCCGTGTCGATCGCTGCGATGTCCGGAATCATACCCATCTACGTCATTTGTGTCGAAGCGCTTCGAGGCCAGAATGCTTTCACGCCATCCGGCCATCCTCATCGAAACGGAGTACATCATGACGCAAGCCCATCGCGGTACCGCCCTCATTACCGGCGCGTCGTCGGGCATCGGCGCCGTCTACGCGGACCGCCTCGCGCGCCGCGGCTACGACCTGATCCTGGTCGCGCGCAGCCGCGAGCGCCTGAGCGCCCTCGCCGAGCGCATCACGAACGACACGCAGCGCAGCGTCGAGATCGTCGACGCAGACCTCAACGACCGCGCGGCGCTCGCCGCCGTCGAGGCCAAGCTGAAACAGGACGCGAGCATCACGCTGCTGGTGAACAACGCGGGCATCGGCACGCATGCGCCGCTGCTCGACAGCGACGTCGACGCGATGACGCGGATGATCGACCTGAACGTGACCGCGCTCACGCGCCTGACCTATGCGGCGGTGCCCGGCTTCGTCGCACGCGGCCGCGGCGCGGTGATCAACATTTCGTCGATCGTCGCGATTTCGCCGGAAACGCTGAACGGCGTGTACGGCGGCAGCAAGGCGTTCGTGCTCGCGTTCAGCCAGTCGCTGCATCACGAGCTCGCCGGCAAGGGCGTGCAGGTGCAGGCCGTGCTGCCCGGCGCGACGGCCACCGATTTCTGGCAGACGGGCGGCCTGCCGCTCGAGCACCTGCCGAAGGAAATCGTGATGACCGCGCACGACATGGTCGATGCGGCGCTGGTCGGGTTCGAGCGCGGCGAACTCGTGACGATCCCGTCGCTGCACGCGGGCGACGAATGGGACGCATACGAGGCCGCGCGCCGCACGATGGCGCCGCACCTGTCGGCCGATACGCCCGCGCCGCGCTACACCGCGGCGCGCTGATTGCCGGCGGGACCCGCGTCGCGCGGTGCGGCACGCACGCCCAGCAGCATCGCGACCGCGCACGCGGCCAGCAATCCGGCGATCATCAGCATCGCCGAATCCATGCTGCCGGTGCGCGTGCGGATCACGCCGACGATCCACGGCGTGATCATCCCGCTCGATACGCCGATGCTGCTGATCAGCGCAATGCCGCCTGCCGCACCGGCACCCGCGAAATACGCGGACGGCACGGCCCAGAACACCGGATGCGCGGCGAAGATCAGCATCGCCGCGATCGACAGCAGCGCCATCATCGCGACGATGCTCGGCAGATGCAGCGTCAGCAACGCGAGCGCCACCGCACCGCCGAACGCGCATGCGGCGAAATGCCGGCGGCGTTCGCGCTTGCGGTCCGAGCGCCGCGCGATCGCGATCAGGCCGGCCGCGCCGATCGCATTCGGCACGATCGACAGCAGGCTGATGTGAACCACGTCGTGAATGCCGAATTCGCGAATCATCAGCGGCATCCAGAACAGCAGCATCAGCAGCGCGGTCGTCAGCGAGAAATAGATGAACGCGAACAGATAGGTGCGCGGCTCGGCCAGCACCTGCCGCAGCGACGAAGCCGCGTGCGAGGGTGCCTCCGCGCGATCGGCAGCGAGGTCGGCCGCGAGCCGCCGCCGGTCGTCGTCGGACAGCCAGCGCGCGTGTTCGGGGCGGTCGCACAGCCAGAACCATGCCATCACGCCGAGCACGAGCGCCGGCGCGCCCTCGATCGCGAACATCCATTGCCAGCCGTGCAGACCGAGCACGCCGGACATCCCGCGCATCAGCCAGCCCGACAGCAGTCCACCGACCATCCCGGCCACCGCGACGCCCGCATAGAAGATCGACAGCACCGACGCGCGACGGCGCGCGGGATACCAGTACGTCAGGTAGAACACGACGCCCGGGAAAAAGCCGGCCTCGAAAAGCCCGAGCAGGAAGCGCAGCACGTAGAACTGTCTTGCGCTGTCGACGGTGATCATCGCGACCGACACCGCGCCCCACAGGAACATGATCCGCGCGAACGTGCGTCTTGCGCCGAAGCGGCGCAGCAACGCGTTGCTCGGCACCTCGAACAGCACGTAGCCGACGAAGAACAGCACCGCGCCGAGGCTGTACATCGCGTCGGTGAGGCCGAGATCCTGCCGCATCTGCAATTGCGCGAAGCCGATGTTGCTGCGATCGAGGATCGACACGATGTAGCAGACGAACAGGAACGGCACGATGCGCATGCCGATGCGGCGGTACAGCGCGTCGCGGTCCGACGCGCGAGGGCCGGACGCTGCGGCATGCGCGGCGTCTGCCGGGAGAGGGGCTGACATCGATCGTCTCCTCCACGGAGGTCAACAGGGAGCGGGCAGGACGTGCAACGCCGGTCGCCGCCGCCCGCCGACGGCGACCGGCCGAAGCCGACGTTCAGCCGCGCCGCGCGCCTTCGCCCTTCACGCCGAGCAGCAGCGCCACACCGCTCGCCACCAGCAGCGCGGCCAGCAGGTACACGGCGAGATCCATGCTGCCGGTGCGCGTACGGATCATCCCGATCACCCACGGACTGGCGATGCCGCTCGTGATCCCGATGCTGCTGATCAACGCGATCCCGGCCGCGGCGGCATTGCCGGACAGGTAGCGGGTCGGCACGGCCCAGAAGATCGGCAGCGCGGCGAAGATCAGCGTGGCCGCGATCGACAGGCACGCGAGCATCGCCGCGAAGCTGTGCAGGTGCAGCGTCAGCGCCGCGAGCGCGAGGCCGCCGCCGATCGTGCAGCACGCGAAGTGCTTGCGGCGTTCGCCGGTGCGGTCCGAGCGGCGCGCGATCAGCACCAGCCCGACCGCGCCCACCGCATTCGGCACGACCGTGTAGAGGCTCACGGCGACGACGTCGGTCACGCCGAAGTCGCGGATCATCAGCGGCATCCAGAAGTTGAGCGTCAGCGACGCGCAGGTCAGCGAGAAATAGATGAACGCGAACAGATACACGCGCGGATTCGCGAGCGCGATCATCACGCTGCGGCCGTCGTGCGCATTGCCGTGTGCGCGGCCTTCGGCGCACAGCGCGGCAACGCGCGCCTTTTCGTCGGACGTGAGCCACGGCGCGTCCTGCGGCCGGTCGACGAGCAACGTGAACGCAACGAACGCGAGCAGGATCGCCGGCGCCCCTTCGATCGCGAACATCCATTGCCAGCCGTGCAGCCCGAGCACGCCGCTCATGTCGCGCATGATCCAGCCGGACAACAAGCCGCCGAGCACACCGGCCACCGCGACGCCCGCGAAGAACACCGAGATCGCCGCCGCACGCCGGTTCGCGGGGAACCAGTAGGTCAGGTACAGCACGATGCCGGGGAAGAAGCCGGCCTCGAACACGCCGAGCAGGAAGCGCAGCACGTAGAAATGCGACGGCTGCGACACGAACATCATCCCGGTCGACGCGAGGCCCCACAGCAGCATGATCCGCGTGAACGTGCGGCGCGCGCCGAAGCGCGCGAGCAGCATGTTGCTCGGCACTTCGCAGAACACGTAGCCGACGTAGAACACCGCGGCGCCGAGGCCGTACATCGCATCGCTGAAGCCGAGATCGTGCTTCATCTGCAGCTGCGCGAAGCCGATGTTGATGCGGTCGAGAAACGACACGACGTAGCAGAGGAACAGGAACGGGACGATCCGCCACGCGATCTTGCGGAACAGCAACGCGTCGCTGAAGGCGGATGCGGAAGTCGGCGCCGACGCGCTCGCGTGCGCGAGCGTCGCTTCGGCGGGAAGCGATTGGGGCATGTCTCTCTCCAAACGGGCCGCGCGATGTCGAGCGCGCGGCAGTCTCCGAGGGCGTGCATGCGCCCTGCTTTCTTGTGAGACCGGATACGGTTGCCGGCACCGCGGCGCGATGCCGCCGCGACTGCCGCAACCTTCAGGGAAACGGCGAGGCGATCATGTGAGCGCCGCCCCGCCGCCGTGTGCCGCTCAGTCCTGCAGCGCGGCCCACATGTCCTTGTCGCGCTGCGCGGTCCAGATGCGCGGATGCGCGATGCCGCTCGCTTCGTCGAACGCACGCGACACGTCGAACGGCAGACAGTGCTCGTAGATGAACACGTGGCCGAACTTCGGATCCATCGCTTCGCGCGTGAGCGCCATCGCCGCCTTCAGGTCGAGATTGCGCTCGACGGCCTTGCGGCCCTGCGCGAGCAGCGTCGTGACGAAATCCTTCGTGTAGTCGAGGCCCTTGTTCACTTCCGCCGGATTCAGCAGCGCGGGGCCGCGGCCCGGCACGAGCTTCTCGGCGCCCAGCGCGCGCAGCGCCTCGAGCGTGGCCGGCCACTGTTCGAGCTGCGCGTCGCCGCAATAGCACGCGGCGTCGTATTCGACGAGGTCGCCCGAGAACAGCACCTTCTGCGACGGCAGCCAGACGATCGTGTCGCCCTTCGTGTGGCCCGAGCCGACGTGCATGATCTTCACTTCGAGCTTGCCGAGGAACAGCGTGATCTCGCGCTCGAACACGAGCGTCGGCCAGGTCAGGCCCGGCACCGTCTCGACGCCGGCGAACAGGCGCGGGAAGCGCTCGATCTCCGACTTCATGTCGGCCTCGCCGCGCTCGACGATCATCTCGTACGTGCCGCGGCTCGCGATCACGTGCTGCGCGCCTTCGTCGAAATACGCGGACGCGCCGAGCACGCGCACCGCGTGGTAGTGCGACAGCACCACGTGCTTGATCGGCTTGTCGGTGACGCTGCGGATCTTCGCGATCAGGTCCTGCGCCATCGCGGGCGTCGCGGTCGTGTCGACGATCAGCACGCTGTCGTCGCCGATGATCACGCCCGAGTTCGGGTCGCCTTCGGCTGTGTACGCGTAGGCGTTCTCGGACAGCTTCGTCCAGGTGACTTTCTTCTCTTCCAGATCGGCTTGGGAGGCGAATGCTTTGGCCATTGTGCGTTCCGTGGCTGCGAGCCATGTGTTGAGGGGTGTCAGCGGATCATCTGCTCGCGCCGAATATTTGTCAATGGCAAACGTGCTTGTTATTGTCTAATACGGGTAAACCTGCGGGCTGGCGCGAGAAATGGCGTCGGATACCATGCGGGGTTTCGTCAACGGAAGAATCATCGCGTGCAGAACCACGAAGTCAGCGCGGACGATGCGCCGCCCAAGGCGCAGCGCGGCATCCAGAGTGTCGAGGTCGGCGGCCGGCTGCTCGACGCGCTCGCGCGCCGGCGCAAGCCGCTCGGGCTGTCGGAGCTGGCCGCGGCGGCCGATCTCTCCACCGCTCAGGCGCACACCTATCTCGTGAGCCTGACGCGACTCGCGCTCGTGAAACGCGACGCGCTCACCGGCAACTACGAGCCGGGCCCGCTGTCGCTGCGGCTCGGGTTGATGTCGATCGAGCGCCAGCCGGCCTACCGTGCGACGCTGCCGCACGCGGTGCGGCTCGCGGAAACGGTCGGCCTGAGCGTCGCGCTGTCCGTGCCGGGCGTGCTCGGCCCGACGATCGTGCGCATCGAGCACGGCGGCTATCCGTTGCACGTGAACCTGCACGTCGGTTCGGTGATGTCGCTCGACACGACGGCGACCGGCCGCGTGTTCCGCGCGTTCGGCGACGCCGCGCAACTCGATGCGATGGCGGCCAGCCAGGCGGGTGCGGGCGATACGCTCGCCGGTGCCGAAAGCGAGTCGGTCGCATCGGACGCCGGTGCGCAACCCGCCGAACTCGACGCGATCCGCATGCGCGGCATCGAACGCAGCATCGACCGGCCGAGCCCCGGCGTCAGCGGGATGTGCGTGCCCGTTTTCGATGCGCAGGGGCGCCTGCAACTCGCGTTGACGGTGATCGGTTCGACGGGATCGATCGATGTCGACTGGGACGGCCCGATCGCCGTGGCCTTGCGCGACGCGGCGCGGCAGGCGACCGCGTCGCTCGGCGCCGCAGGTGCGGACCCGGCGCCGGCGTCCGCGCCCGCGCCGGCCGCCGCGCGCGTACC